>JAICWZ010000161.1 GCA_025966355.1 Thermomicrobiaceae bacterium | reverse complement strand
GGATGGAGCGCTCGTCTGGGCGATTCTGATTCAGGACGAGCCGGTCGGTTATGTCACGTTATTCGAACTCGACGACATCAATCGTAAGGCGGAACTCGCGTTGATGATCGGCGAGCGGAGCGCCTGGGGCCAGGGCTTCGCTAAAGAGGCGCTGTCGACCGTCCTGCGTCACGCCTTCACACCGACCGATGCGGGCGGGCTTGGCCTGCACAAGGTCTGGTTGGCGGTCTTCGCCGAGAATACGGCCGCGCGGCGAGCCTATCAATCGATCGGCTTTCGCGAAGACGGCATTTTGCGCGAAGATATGTTCCGGGATGGCGTCTGGCACGATCAGCTGCTGATGAGCGTGCTGGACGATGAATTCAACGATGCGATGACAAAGCGGCAGGGAGGCGACCGATGATACTGGCGATTGTGACGTTCCGTTATGGCGACGATTTCGACCCGGAGCAGTTCGCGGCGACTTCACGCTCGCGGCGCGATTTCTATGTCGGGCTGGATGGGTTGCGGCAGAAGCTCTACTGGGTGGCGCCGGAGCGCCGCGAAGCGGGTGGCGCCTACGTCTGGGAATCGCGTGAACGCGCTGAGAGCATCTATAGCGACGAATGGAAAACTCGGGCCGAGCAGGTGTTTGGTGCTCGACCCGAGGTGCATTTCGCCGACATTACGGATGTGATTACGAATCAGCCGGTCTCGATCTGAGTTAGAAGGCGCCGCTCACGTTCCGCCGAACCGGGCTCAGCTCCAACTCCGGCAGCCGCTCGTACTGAACGCGCTGCGTGCAGAGATCGAGCACAATCGCCTCGAAGGCGAAGAAGATCGGCAGCGCCGCATAGCCCGGCAGCACGACGAACAGAATGCCGCCGAAGCCGAGGCTGACCAGAATCGCCATGCTCCAGACGGCCAGGTGCGCGGTCACGAGCCGCATACGGCTGCCGGAAAATGTGATGAGATACGGACGCTTGAGCTGCTCGAAGATCTGCGCCATCGCGAAGCCCGAGGTGACCACGAAGAGAACGACCATGAGTATCGTGTCGATCCGAATGTTGCTCATGTAACCCTTCTCCCTTCCGCCTGACGTAACGCTCCTATTTTGCGCGATTGCACGCGGTTTTCCAGCTACTTCCAGTCCCGGATCGCTTCGGGTTGAAGGTACTTCACCACGCGTGACAAACGCCCATGGCCCTAGCCTATTGATACTTGGGGTGGAAACCACGGTACTCCGATGCGGCCCCGTGCAAAACGGCGTTGCATACGGCGCGCATCCCCTGTCCGTGTTATGGTAGAGCGCGTTTCGCGATCCGTGAGCTTTGGCGCGACCATTGATGGGACCGCGGCAGGAGACAGGGGACAGTCTCAGGTGATCACCGTACCGCTCGTGCGCCAGCGAGCGCGGTCCGTCTTCTACGGCTGGTGGATTGTCGCCGGTGGGGCGCTGATCCAGGCGTTAGTCGCTGGACTCTTTTCGCAGGCATATGGCGCCTATGTCGTGCTGTTGCAGCCGCAGTTTGGCTGGAGCAAAACGACCTTTTCGCTCGCCTACTCGCTCCAGCCGGCCCAGAATGGGCTGCTCGGCCCGTTGCAGGGCTGGCTGCTCGATCGCTTTGGCCCGCGCCGCGTCATTCAGGGCGGAATTCTCTTCCTTGGTGCCGGTTTCATCCTCTTCAGCCGGGTCCATTCGCTGCCGATGTTCTATCTGAGTGTCTTCGTCATCTCGCTCGGCGCCAATTTCGCCGGCTTCTTCTCGGTGGCGCACAGCGTCGTCAACTGGTTCGCGCGCAAACGCTCGACCGCCATGGGGATGGTGCAACTCGGCATGGGGATCGGCGGGCTGGCCGTGCCGCTCGTCGCCTGGTCGCTCACCGGCTTCGGCTGGCGCACGATCGCCTTCGGCTCGGGCTTGCTGTTCATCGCCGCCGGGCTGCCGCTAGCGCGTGCCATTCGGCACAGCCCGGAGGCGTACGGTTTCCGACCGGATGGCGCCAAGCCGGAGGACGAACTGCAACCAGCGGTCGCGAGCGTCGCACTGCCGGCGGGCGAAGCTGATTTCACCCCACGCGAGGCGTTGCACACACCCGCCTTCTGGTTCATCTCGCTCGGTCATGGCACGGCGATGCTCGTCGTCTCGGCGTTGACGGTGCATCTCATCCCGCATCTAACCGAAGGGCTCGGCTTTTCGCTCAGCGCCGCGGCAGCCATCGTCTCGCTCCTGACCGGCACGATGATGGCCGGAACGCTGCTCGGCGGCTATCTGGGCGATCATTTCAGCAAACGGATCGTCGCGTCGCTGGCGATGTTCGGCCACGCCAGCGCGCTTCTCATGCTTGCCTGGGCACATTCGTTGCTGCCGGTCATCCTCTTCGCCGTTATGCAGGGAATGGCCCACGGCACGCGCGGGGTGCTGATGCAGCCGATGCGCGCGGACTACTTCGGCCGCGCCTCGTTCGGCAAGATCGTCGGCTTCTCGAACATGATCGTTATGTGGGGCATGATCGGCGGTCCGGTCTTCGCCGGAGTAATGGACGATCAGCTCGGCAGCTATCGCCTCGGTTTCACCGTCCTCGCCGTCCTCGCCGCGCTCGGCTCAGTCTTCTTCGTCCTCGCGCGCAAGCCCGAGATGCCGGCGCGGGCGAGGCGGGCTGCGGGGTAGGGAGAGGACGAGTTTCTCGCGCAGAGACGCAGAGACGCAGAGTTCTTAATTTATAAAATCTCTGCGTCTCCGCGTCTCTGCGCGAGGCATCAGATCTTCTTGGCCGCGCGTTCCAGGCCGAGCCATTGGAGCAGCGGCTGCATGGTAAGCCCCTGGACGAGGATGGTGACGAGGACGACGCCGAAGGTCATGAGCTGAATCCACTCGCGGGCGGGCAGTGTTTCAGGCAGGCTGAGTGCCAGCGCCAGCGCCACGGCGCCTCGCAGGCCGCCCCAGGCGATAACCGGCGTCCAGCGCCAGGGCAACTGCCGGTAGAGCGGTCGTAGCGCGACGTTCACCAGCACCACGATGACCGATCGACTGACCAGCACGGCCAGCATCACCAGCGCCAGGGCGCCCAAATTATCAAGCAGCTTCGGCGCGGCGATGCGCATGCCCATCAGCAGGAAGATCATTGAGTTACCGAGAAAGGCGACGTACTCCCAGAAGGCGTCGAGCGTGATGCGTGTTGTGGTCGACATCACGGTGTCGCGCAGCCGTCCGAGCGCCAGCCCTGCGATTACCACCGCGATGACGCCGCTCACATGCAGTTGCTCACCGGCCACGAAGCTGCCGAAGGCGACGATCGTCGTGATCGTGATCTCGATGAGATGATCGTCAACCCGACGCAGCACCATCGTCGCCAGCCAGGCGATCACCATGCCAACCAGACCGCCGCCGATCGCGACTTTCACAAATTCGAACAGCCCATGAAGCAGGCTCGTCGAGCCGCCGGTCGCGCTCGTCAGGACAACGCCGAAGAGTACGATAGCGACGCCGTCATTGAACAGGCTTTCGCCCTCGACAATCGTCGCCAGCCGCCGGGGCGAGCCGAGCTTGCCGAAGATCGCCAGTACCGAGATCGGATCGGTCGCGGCGATCAGTGCGCCGAAGACGAGCATCGACTCGAATGAGCGATCGAGGCTGACGTTCAGGATGGCGGCGATCAGAAACGCGCCGAGCACGACCCCCGGCACGGCCAGCAGCAAGATCGCCGTCACGTTTTCCATAATCGAGTCGAAATCGAGATTGAAGCTCGCCTCGAAGAGCAACGGCGGCAGGAAGACGAGCAGAATCACCTCGCGCGTCAGGTCGAAGGTCGGGAACGACGGCACCATACTGAGCGCCAGCCCCATCACCACCAGGGCAATGGTGTACGGCAGGTTGATCCGTCGCACGAAGAGTGCGACCGTCACGACGGCCAACAGCGCGACGATAATCGCGGTCTCGACCGAGAGGCCGGTCATCGATGATTCATGGCTTTCCAATCGTTGTGGAAGCTGTCCGGCAAACGTTTGGTCATGACCGATGAGCGTTCGCTCGCCCGCCGTCCGCCCGGCCATGAATGGACCGGGCTCAGTCCGAAAGCCCCGTAAACGGGGCTAGGAACGACTCAGTACGTACGTTCGCGACCTGCTCTCGCCTATCCTGGATGGAGATCTGCCGTCTCAGCCTCATTCATGAGGCTTGTGGACTGAGCCCGGTCCATTTATGGCCGGGCGGTGGTCGGGCGCCACCAACGTTCATCGGTCACGCCCAACGTCCGACCCCGCGCTTCTACTTCACCAGCGCGTTCAGATAGGCGCAGTACGCCCGGCGCGCCATCTTGAAGGCGCTGACCGGCAGCGATTCGTTCGGCGCGTGGACTCGGGAATCCGGCATGCCGAACGCATAGAAGATCATGTCGGAACCAAGTTCCTGCTGGAAGATTTCGGCGACCGGCACGGTGCCGCCGGTGCGCACATAGAGCGGGTCGCGATCATACAGATCACCGAGCACCTCGGCGGCAGATTGCAGCGCCGGGTTCTCCTTACTCACCGCGAACGGGTGCGATGAGCCAGGTGAGCGCACCACCTCGACCGTCGCGCTCGGCGGGCAGTGCTTCTGAACATGCTGTTCGATCAGGTCGAGGATTTCGTTCGGATCCTGATCCGGCACCAGGCGACAGGTGATCTTCAGGTGCGCCTCGCAAGGCGTCACCGTCTTGTTCCCGGCCCCCTGGAAGCCACCCCAGATGCCGTTCATATCGAGCGTCGGCCGCATCCAGGCGCGCTCGAGCGGCGAATAGCCCTTCTCGCCCCAGAGCGCCGGAGCATTGACCGAGGAGCGATAGGCCTCCTCGTTGAATGGCACTTCGGCGATATCGGCGCGATCCTGAATCGTCAGTTCCGGCACCTTATCGTAGAAGCCGTCGATGGCGACGCGATTATCGGCGTCGTGGAAGGTCGCCGCCAGCTGGACCAGATGCTGAACCGCGTTCGGCATGGCCGCGCCGTACATGCCGGAGTGCATGTCGGTATCGGCCGTGCGCAGGTTGATCTGGCAACCCGCCAGGCCCTTGCTCGAAAGGGTCAGCGAGGGCGTGTCGGGGCCGAACATATCGCCGTCGGCTGAGATAACGAAGTCGCAGGCGAGCCGTTCGCGCTGCTCGTGGACGAACGTTGGCAGGCTCGGGCTGCCGATCTCCTCTTCGCCCTCGAAGAAGAATTTTACATTGATCTTCGGTCCGCCCTGCGCCGCGTTGAGCGCCGCGATCGCAGTGATCGTAGCGAAGGCGTTGCCCTTGTCATCGGCGG
>JAICWZ010000183.1 GCA_025966355.1 Thermomicrobiaceae bacterium | reverse complement strand
GTTTCGATGCCGGTGACGACCGCCGTCATTAGATCCTTGCCGGACGCCCGCACGCCGCTTTCGACGAGTGCCGACGCCACGCTCATCGTCACCGAGCCGTGGTGGCCACCGGCGCCGACATCGTCGAGTTCGAAACCATGGATCGACGCGCCATTCACCATCGCCGTGTTCTTGGCGGAAAAACGATGCTCAGTTCCCCAGACGTGCGCCGGCCCTGGCTGTTCGGTCGCCTGCAAGGTGTCGATCAACCGCTGCGTCCAGGGCATGCGCGAGCCGAGCAACCCGCAGCCGATCGTGTCGAGTGCGAGCAGCTTCATCTTGTCGACCACATCCGCCGGCAACTCCTGCGCTCGGCTAGTCGCCAGATAGTCGGCGACTTTGTAGGTTTCTCCCGCCATCTTATGCGGCGCTCCCATCACCACTCACGCTGCGCGCGAGGCGGCTCATATCATCCAAACGGTCGAGTTGTTGGACCATCTCGATCATCGCGTCTTGCTGGCGCTCACTCAGCGCGTGCCGGCTGAAGCGACGGAACTTGTTGGCGACGACGTCGAAGCTGGCCGGGTTGTCCGCCGCACCGACGAACGTCGTTGCTTCCAATTGGTGCGTTTGTCCGCCGATGCGAACCTCGAGCTGCGTACCGCCGGCGCTTTCCTCGACCTGAATCTTCTGTGCAAGTTGCAGAATCCCAGCGTCGCTAAGCGCCGACTCGTTGAATTGCAGCGGATCATCGAGATCGCGGTAGATCGCGGTCGCCGTCGCGAACAGGAGGCTGTACTGCGCTCCCATCAAGCTGGTCGGCGCCCGATCGAGGTAGCGCTCTTCGAGTAGCCGCCCCGCCGCTTTGATCGTCAGCGACTCAACTTGACTCGGTTCGAACGCCACGTCGCGCTTGAACGCCTGAATCGCGGCGACGACCGCCTGCGAGGTTGCATGGTTGGGATACGCCTTGATGGTCAGCTTCTCCATGCGCCACTCTTCGCCCAGACCGCTCAGGAGCTTCTCCGGCTCAGGGGAAGGCGAGAAGGCGTGGAGATAGCCGTACGGCCCTTCGATGATCGTTGCCGGGCCGGTGAAGCCACGCTGGGCGAGGAAGGCGCTTTCCATTCCCATTTGCGTCGCGCGTCCCAGATGGAGCCGTTTCGTCATCTCGCCGTGCCAGACGTACTCGATCAACCCGCCTGAGTGCGAACCGGCGATGCCGAGCGCGTTCGCCAGCGTTTCGGCGTCGAAGCCGAGCAACTTGCCGGTCACCGCCGCGCCGCTGAACGGTCCGTTGGCGGATGGATTATGGAAGCCGCGCACAACTTCCACGGCTCCGGTCTGGGCGTCGCCGATGCGGCAGACCAGCTCATAGCCGAGCGCTAGCGCCGTGACGAAGTCTCGACCCGACGTGTGCTCACGCTCTGCGATCGCGAAGCCCGCCGGGAAGACGGTGCCTGCCGGGTGCGACACGTGTCCGATATGCTCCGATTCGAAGCCGCCGATCATCACGCCGTTGACGAGGGCAGCCAGCGATACCGGCGCCTGCCAGTCGAGCGTGAACATCGTCGCCTCGCCCTTGCCGCCGATTTCGTGGACCATATCGGCGACGATCCCCGCCCATGGTTGCGGTGCGCCTACGAAGCCGCTGCCGAGGCAGTCCAACACGTACGTCTTGGCCCGCTCGACAACGCTGGCGGGCAGCGACTCGAACGTTGAGTCCGCGACAAACGCCGCCAATTTCCGCGTTTCGTCCATGCTCCCCTGTTGCTCCTCTCGCGACCGGATACCCTCCAGTCGCCGTCGTTGATTCCGGCGCTCAGCGCGCCCCTCTCATGCGCGGATCCATGACGTCGCGAATGGCGTCACCAAACATGTTGAAGGCGTAGACAACGATGGCGATGGCGAGGCCCGGAAAAATTGCCAGGTTCGGGTGATAGACCATCTGTGGCCGCGCCTCCTGCAACATTCGCCCCCACGATGGGAAGGGCGGTGGCGGCCCAAAACCGAGGAACGAGAGCGATGCGGTCAGCAGGATGACGCTCCCGATCTGGATCGAGGCAGTGATGATGACGATTGGAACGACATTGGGAAAGATGTGACGAGTCAGGATACGCAGATGGCTGGCGCCGATCGCGCGAGCCGATTCGACATACTGACTCTCCTTAATGGCAATCGTCGAACTCCGGATGATGCGCGATGCACCGGCAGCATACAGCAAGCCGAGCGTGATGATGAGAATCGGCGTGTGATTCGAGAAGATCGAGACGATGAAGATGACGAAGATCAGCCCCGGAAACGACAGCCAGACGTCGACGACGCGCTGTATGAGCAGATCGAAGAGGCCGGTGAAGTAACCGGAGACCATGCCGACTAACGTGGCGATGACGGTCGAGAGAATGATCGCCCCGAAGCCGATGTAGACCGTCACCCGCGACCCGTAAATCACGCGACTGAGAATATCGCGGCCCTGCTCGTCGGTCCCGAAGGGATGACTCAAACTCATCCCGAGCAGGCGATCCGATACCTTGATCGTGTCGTAGCCGTACGGCGCCAGCACGCTCGCCAGCAGCGCGACGAACAGCAACAGAATGATGATCGCGCCGCCGACGGCGCCGAGCGGTTTCTGGCGCACGAACCGTCGCAATGACGACCAGCGGCTCCGTTGAATCCGCTGGCGCCCGGAACTCAGCACACTCGTGTCGATTGTGGCCGCCTGCTCGCTCCCCGTCATGACGAGTACCGAATCCGCGGGTCGATGAGCGAGTACGAGATGTCGACGACCAGATTGCTGATGACGACGATGACCGCGGTTAGGAGCACCACCGCCTGTACGACCGGATAGTCACGCTGCTGGATCGAGCTCAGGAGGAAATTCCCCATGCCGGGGATCGAGAAGATCGCCTCCAGAATCACCGTTCCACCCACGAGTCCACGGATCTCCAGGCCGATAATCGTGATAACGGGGATGACGGCGTTGCGCAGCGCGTGCCGTGTGATTACCGTGCGTTCGCGCAGCCCCTTCGACCAGCCGGTGCGGATGTAATCCTGTCGCAGCACTTCGAGCATCGTCGTGCGCATCAGGCGCATGATCGCGCCCGCCGTGTGTGCGCCGAGGATCAGCCCCGGAATCCATAGGATGCGGATATTGGCGCTCGGACTCTCCCAGAGCTGGTGATACCTTAACGGCGGGGTCCAACCGAACCAGTTAAAGCCATAGATGATGACGATCAACGCCAGCCAGAAACTCGGAATGGCGAGGAAGAGGATGGCCGCGCTCCGCGCGATCTGGTCGGCCCAGCCGTCCTGCCGGACGGCGGCGATGACGCCGACCGGCAGGGCGATGACGAGCGAGAAGATGAGACCGAGCAGGCCGAGCTCGATCGTCACCGGAATCCGCTCGCCCAGATCTTGCAACACCGGCCGCCCGCTGATGATCGAGCGACCGAAGTTCCCCTGCGCCAGATCCTCGATCCACCAGAGATACTGCTTCACGATCGGTTGATCGAGGCCATACTGCTGCTCGATCGCGGCACGGGTCTGCGGATTCACGTACGTGACATCCGGACCAATGATCTGATCGACGACATCGCCCGGGAGAAACCGAACGGCTGCGAAGACCACGATCGTGATCCCAAAAAGCGTCGGGATCATGAGGGCGATCCTACGCAGGAGATACGCTTTCATCCCATTCCCCTCGCTTCAACCTATTTATTCGACCAGTAGTACGTCAGGTCCTCGCTCGGCCAACCCTGGGCGATCGACTGATAGGCCGTGGCGTTCTGGACCCACGGCTGGTAGGCGTAGTAGGAGGACGCGGCGCCGAATTGCATCGGCACGACGTACATCTTCTGGGCGAGCAGATTCTGGACATCGCGAATCTGCTTGATCAGCTCCTGCTCGTCCTGGAGCGACTGGATCGCGATCATCTTCTGGGTCAGTTCGTCGTCTTTCCACTGCCCGTAGATGCCGTGGTTGGGATTCAGATACTGCGTCTGGAAGTAGGCGAATGGATCGGTCCGGGTTTGCGGTATCCACATCAACCCGTCGAACTTGCCCTTGCCGGTGTTTGGAATGAAGGTGCTGTTGTAGTCCTCTTCGACGCCCTTGACGTCGAGCCCGATGTTGCGCAGGTACTCGATCGTCAGTTCCGACATGATGCGATACGGATCGCCGTAGCGCGAGTTGGCCGCCGCATAGTGCAGTTCGGTCGAAAAGCCGCCACCGGCCTCTTTGACGAGCGCCTTCGCTTTATCCGGATCGTGCTTGAAGTAGCCCGCGGCCTCCGGCGTGATCTCGGTGCCCTTCGGATCGAGCCAGTATTCGCCGAAGGTCGCCGGAACGTAGTTGTGCCAGTAGCGCGTGACCTTGATTCCCTGATTTTCCAGATCCTTCAAGCCGTAGGCAGCGTCGAGCATCGCATCGCGGTCGAGCGCCATGGAAACGGCGTGCCGGTAACGGACATCTTTCCACTGCTTGTCATTTGGCGAGAAGTTGAGAACGCTGGCCGGGAACGGCGGATATTCGTAAATCTGCACACCCTTGACCGAGTCCTGCACCCGTTTGAGGTCGGAACTCTGGACGATGACCCAGTCGATATTGCCGGCCAGGAACTGGCTGAGCTGGGTCGCGTATTCGGGAATGACATTCGTTGTTACCCCGTCGAAGTACGGCAGGTCCGGGCCGAGATGCCAGTCGGGATGGCGCTTGAATTCCGACGAACTGTTCGGTGTGTGCTTCGTGAGGACCCAGGGGCCCGACCCGACCACTTTCTCCGCCGGATTGAAACCGGTGCCGGTCTCCTTCGGCATGAGGAACATCGCCTTGGAGTCGGCCAGGCGCTGCAGAAAGAATGGATATGGATCTTTCAACGTAATGACGACGGT
>JAICWZ010000160.1 GCA_025966355.1 Thermomicrobiaceae bacterium | reverse complement strand
CGCTTCAAGACGGTGATCGGCGTCAACACGGTCGTGCCGCCCGGCCTGAACTACGATACGCTCGTCGATCTGCTGGAGCCGGAGTTCAAGCGGCTCGGCTTCGAGACGGAGCGGGTAATCGTTCCCGAGGACCGCATCGCCGACATCCCGCTCCCGTTGCAGGGACCACGGGTCAATCTGGTCGCCCGGCGCGGCAGCGGCAAGGAGCCGGTGACGATCTATGCCCATATGGATGTCGTGCCGATCGAAGAGGGCTGGCAGCACGATCCGTTTGGCGCCGAACTGGATGACGGAAAGATCTACGGGCGCGGCACGGCCGATATGAAGGGCGCCATCGCCTCGCTGTTGACCGCGATCGAGGTGATGGACGAAGCGGGCATCGAGCCGAATTACGACCTGATCGTCTGCCTCTGCACCGACGAGGAGATCGGTGGCTATCCGGGCATCTGGCACCTGGCGAAAGAGGGCTATGTGCAGGGACACATGCTCTGTCTCGAAGGTGGGCAGGATCCGGAGATCAGCCTGGCCTCGGCTGGATCGGTCGATGTGACCATCACGGCGATCGGTAAGAGCTGCCATTCCGGCTCGAACTACCTGGGCGTCAACAGCATCGACGCTATGTTGCCGATCATGAATGAGCTTGCCGAACTGAAGAAACGGGTCGAAAGCCGCGAATCGACGGTGCTCGCCTTCCCGAACGAGAAGGCGCCCTCGAATTACATGACGCCGATGTTCAACTTCGCCATCATCAACGCGGGCGTCAAGTCGAACATCGTCCCGGCGACCTGCACGCTCCTCATCAACCGGCGCTACATCCCGGAAGAGAACTACGAGGATGTCACCGGCGAAATCAAGGAAGCAGTCGAGCGCGGGCAGGAAAAGAGTAACGCGCTCGACGTCACGGTCGATTTCTTCCATGTCTATCCCGCGATGAAGATGGAAGAGGGGCCGCATATGCACAAGATGATGGAAGCGCTCCAGCTGGTGCAGGGCTATCGCCAGGAGCAGTTCATCGGTGCCGGTTCGTCCGGTTCGACCGACATGGCGAATGTGCAGCAGGAGCTTGGCTGGAAGGATATTCCCTTCTGCGGTCCCGGCCGCGAGGAGAGCCGGGCGCACGGCGCCGACGAGTTCGTCTATCTGAGCGATGTCAAGGCGCATATTAAAGAGCTGATTCACTACCTGGCGTTCTGAGCCAACCGGTGCCCGGTCAATTCAGCTGAATCGGCTACGAGGCGGCCGGCGACCACGCCGGCCGTCGTTCATTCTCTGGAATTGTCCAAATTGGAGGCCCAATGCGCGTTGTCTATCTGACTGGAGATCGCATCCATATTCGCCCTCCGCTCGAAGCGGACAAGGAATGCGCGATCGCCTGGTTCAACAGCTTAATCCCAGCCAATGAAGTTCGCGCGGCTCAGTCTCTGGAAAATCAGGTCTATCCCTACTGGGAAGCAACCGAGTTTACCTTCATCATCGCGCGCGTCGCGGACGACGCCGTCATCGGCAGCGTGCATCTGAGCATCGGCGATTGGCGGGTCGTCAACGTCCGCTTCCATATGGCTCCAATGCTGCCCGACGCCGACGAACTGCGGGCCGACGCGCTGCGACTGATCATCCCCTGGCTTCGCGACGAGTTCGAGTTCATGGCCGTCCGGCTCGCGCTGCCGGATACCCAGACTGCTACCATCGCAGCGGCCGAAAAGCTCGACATGGTTCTGTCGGTGCGGCTACGTGAATTTGTGCCGGTGCCGGGTGGGCGGGTCGACGAACTGATCTATGAAGCGCTCAATTCGCGCTGGGAGGTCCCGCATGCGTAATCCAATCCTGGTCGGCGAACGCGTCTATATCCGCCCGCTTGAAGAGAGCGACGCCCAGCTCCTGGCCGATATCTACGCGGCCGAAACGGACACATTCAACGAACGTGGCCGGTTGCCGGTCGGCCCGTTCGCCTGGAAAAAATGGATTGTCGAAACGCATAAGGAGGCGTACCCCAGCGAGGTGAACTTCGCCGTCTGCCTGATCGAGAACGATCAGCTCATCGGCCACAACGGCATTGTCGATATCAACTGGATCAATCGCACGGCCGAGTCGGTCAGCGATTTCGGACCGGCCGAACTGCGCAGTAAGGGCTACGGCACCGACGCGAAGCACCTGTTGCTCGAATACTGCTTCGATATTTTGCACCTACACGCGCTGCGCTCCGAGATCTTCGAGCCGAACACGCGCAGTGCGGCGGCCGTCACGAAGCAGGGTTATAAGCTCGCCGGTCGCTGGCACTATGAAGATATCAAGAACGGAGTGATGCGCGACACGCTGGTCTTCGACATCCTCCGCCCCGACTGGATCGCCGCCCGCGACGCCTGGCGCGCAAGAGAGCGGAAGTAGAATCTTTCGTCCGTAGGGGAGCACCCGGTGTGCTCCCGCCGGTCGCCGCTGTTCCGGCGACCGCCCGCGTGTCCGCGCCACATCGTCGATCGAACATAATCATGTTCGTTCGCGACCGCGACCCCTGACACCTGCGTGATCAGTTAATTGCCTATGGGCGACGCTGGGTGGCCTTCGGGGACATGTCGGTGGCACCCGAACGCCGGGCGGTCGCCGGAACGACGGCGACCGGCGGGAGCACACCGGTTGCTCCCCTACGGACGAAGGCCGTTCGCGGGGCGAGAACTTACGCGACCCAGAACCAGGTGCTGAATTGGATGAGCAGGCCGATGAACTGGATGACGAAGATCGCCATGACCGGCCAGAAGATCCAGCGGCGTTTGGTGAGGAGCGCGATACCGATAAAGAGCGGGAAGAGCACGATGACGAAGCGCGGTACCGACATAAGCGGGTGGACGTGCGACGGTGTGAAGAGCGGTAAGGCGAAGACGACGAGCGCGTAGAGGCTGTAGGCGCCGCGCACCTTCCAGAGCGTGTAGGCCAGGATCGGAATGAAGACGAGAAAAATGAATAGATCGTAGAACTGGCTTTCGGCGAACGAGAGTCGCAGGTACGGGTCGGTCAGCGTCGACCACGTCGGCGAATTGAACAATCGCGTGAGCCAGGAGGTATCGAGCATGTGGAACGACTGCTGCAACGTCGTCCACGGCCACGCCTGGTAACGCGCCCAGCCTTTTTGTGCCGAAAGCATGAGGAACGGATCGCCCCAGATACGGTTGAGGTCGAGCACGAAGAGGAGCGGCGAGAGCCCGCCGATGATGAGCTGCACCGCCTGTTTCCACCAGTGACGCGGCCGCCAGCCATATTGCCGGATGAGGAAGATGAGGAGCGGTATGCCGATGAGCACGCCGGTGTTGCGTGTCAACGCCGCCAAACCGAGCGCGATCGCCGCCCGCCCCCAACGCCCGGTCCGCCCGTAATAGATCGACGCGACCGTCACGAGTAAGAAGAGCGACTCGGTATACATCGCCGAAAAATAGAACGCGGTCGGGAAAAACGCCGTCAACCAGAGCGTGCGCCGAGCGACTCCTTCGGAGAAGTCGAGGCGGACAAGCCGGTAGAGCAGGATCAGCGCGAAGAGAAACGAGACGTTGGAGATGATGAGGCCGACGACCGCCGTATCCCAATTCGTGATCTGCGCGCCGAACCAGAGCAGGAGCGGATAGAGCGGCCAGAAGGCGGCGCTCGAGGTGTAAATGCTGTAGCCGTAGTTGGCGAGAAGCGAATACCAGTAGCCGTCCCAGTTGCGCAACGGCTGCACCAGATAGTGGCTGACGCCGGTCATCGGACCGAGGCGGTACTGGATCGCGGGTACTTCGTTGAGCGCGTAGAAATTTGAAATAGCGAAGGCCGCGACGGTAAAGACGAGGACGGCGTGGAGCGAAAAGACGATCAGCGGAATCTGGTTTGCCCGGATCACGTCGAGCACCGCGCGCCACGGTAGGCTGGTTCTCGGTCGATCGGCAGTAAGCGCCTCCGCGTCCGACGATTGCATGAGACCCATGAGCGAGCGTTGACCTCTCAGGTGATAGATCCACCAGCGACCGGCGCGCGTAGCGCCGAATCACGACCGGCAGAGGAAATCATGCCACGATCCAGCGCGAGGCGGTACGAAGCGTCGCGAACAAACGATGTATAGATGGCGTGTATAATGACGTGCAGATGGGTTTGGATGCGCAGTCGCGGAACGACCCATCACCGGAAAACGATCAACGGATGAGGAGAGAAACTCCGAACCGGCAAGAAGACGACCGGCATCCAGAAGGTGACGTGTGCCATGTCTCGAACCAGGGATGAACTTCCCCGAGCCGAAACGGCGCCGTCTACGCAGGAATCCGGTGAACTCCATCTTGGATGTTCGATGTTGCGCCGCACGCATCTCGTTCTTAAGGGACGAAGTCGTCCCATGATGAGGTGCTCGCTTGGATATTCCGTCCGGAACAACGAAGACATGCGACGTTGTCTCGCCGCGGAAGGAGCGCATGAGTGCTGGCATATCAGTTCGACCAAGCCCTCTGCGTCATAAGCATCGAACCTTCACGTACGGACGAATCGAATATGTCGTAGGCCGCGTCGAGTTGCGATCTCGCAAAAACAGGCAAAGGGCAAAGGGCGGGATTCCCGCCCTTTGTTGTTGCGCTCAATTCAACGACCTGCGACTCAGGCAACCGCGCGATCGACTTCTTCGGCGAAGACAGCGTTGGTGTAGACCTCCTGAATATCGTCGAGGTCGTCGAGTGCTTCCAGCAGCTTCATCGTCGTTTGCGCCTGCGGGCCTTCGATTTCGATCGTCGCCTGCGGCAGCCGCTGCAAGTCGGCCGCTTGAATCGCCAGGCCGTTTTCCTTGACGCGATCCGCCACCAGCGAGAGTTCGGCCGGTTCGGTGGTGATCACGATCTCGTTATCGTCTGATTCCACATCCCGGGCACCGGCGTCGATCGCGGTGAGCGAGACTTCGTCCGGGTCATGGCCGTCGATCGGCACAACGATCTGACCGACCGTATCGAACTGCCAGGCGACACAGCCCGATTCACCGAGCGTCCCGCCATGGCGGTTGAAGGCGAAGCGGACTTCGGAGGCTGTTCGATTGCGGTTGTCGGTCAGCCCGATCGCCAGAATGGCGACGCCTCCCGGACCGTAACCCTCGTAGATAATCGTTTCCCAGTTTTCGGCGTCGGCGCCGGCCCCGCTCGCCTTGGCCAGCGCGCGTTCGGCCGTGTCGTTCGGCATTCCCTCGCGTTTGGCGCGCTCTAGCGCGATCTTCAGGCGCAGGTTCGCTTCGGGGTTTGGGCCGCCTTCGCGCACGGCAACGTGAATTTCACGCGCCAGCTTGCTGAACATCGCGCCGCGCTTG
>JAICWZ010000511.1 GCA_025966355.1 Thermomicrobiaceae bacterium | reverse complement strand
TGATCGCCTTCGCGCACCGCCAGCGCCCCACCCGGGCAAAAATCGTTCTGCACATCCACCATCAAGAGCGCCGCGCGTCGCTGGTAAGCCATCGGTCAGCCGTCCTTCCACTCACCTCGATTGAAACGATTATCTCTCGCAGAGGCGCAGTGCGCGCAGAGTTCTTATGAATTAATCTCTGCGTTCTCTTCGCCTCTGCGAGGGATACACCCAAAAATAGGAGGGCCATAACGACCCTCCCACGAGCAGCTACGTTGGTGTGTGCAAGCGAAAGCCGGCGGCTAGGCGCTGACAGTTCTGCGCGACTCGAACTGACTGTCGCGATTGACCCGGGAACTGACGAAGGCCGTCAGGCGCGGCATCACGATGAATGCCGTGATGGTGATGAAGGCGCCGACGATGACATCGAGAATGTAGTGGTTGGCCGTACCGACCACCGAGAGCGCCATCAAGATCGGATAGGCAATGCCGATGATCCAATAGATCAGCCGACGCCCGACCTGGATCACGCCGATCCCGGAGAAGAGCGCGAAGCCAACGTGCAGGCTCGGCATCGCCGCGAACGGGTTGTAGAGCATCGAGACGCTCTGCTGATCGTAATTCACCCCGCTATACAGCTTCAGCGTGTCGACAAAGCCGGTGTACGGGAAGAAACGCGGCGGCGCGAGCGGGAAGAGAATGTAGATCGTCAGGCCCGTGCCGAGAATCAGCAAGAAGGTGTTACGGATCATCGGGTAGCGCTCGGAATGGAACAGATAGACCCAGACCGCGAAGATAATGATCGCCGCCAGATGCGTGTAGGCATAGATGAAATTGAGGAAGCGGATCAAGCCCGGTTCGGTCATGAACCAGGTCTGCAGGCCGATCTCGTGAAACAGACCGAGCTTCTGCTCGATATGCATCACTTCGCGCGCATGACCGAAGGCAACCGCTTCCTTGCCGGCCGCGATGCCGCGCGTTACCTCGTAGGCCATGAAGAGCGCCACGATCAGGCCGACTTCGGCAATGCCGTCGCGCACGCGCTCGATCGTATTCATGTTGACACGCAACCGGCGTGACGTGTTCATCGGTGCGTGCGCTCCTTTCCCGGCTGGACGGTGCTGGCGAAGGAGCCAGCCAATCTGTAGCGAACCAGACCGGATCGCAGTGGCCTATGACCTCGTGGCCTGGTCGTTCCCTGTCCGACCGGACAGTTGGCGACCGTGCGATCACCTCAACCGCGAATTCAGCGGTGCTATTCCATGCCGCCGCTGTCAACCCTAATTATAGCCTATCCGCGAATTGTCGCGGTTTTCGCCGGAGCGTATACTTGACGCCCGGCATGTACGTACACTACCTTAATCGAGCGGAGTTGACCATGGCCGATGACCGACTGCTTCCCGAACCTACGATCGCGGCCACCATCAACGAGTTTTTCGACGATCTGCGCCTCTCACCACGCAGCAAGAAGACGTACCGCTTCGCGCTGGAGAAGTTCTGCGCCTTTCTCGAAACCGCCTTCGGACTGCCGGCCGCGACGACACCGGTGACCGATCTAAACGAGGATCACGTCATCGACTTCATCGCCTCGCTCATGCCGGACGACATTCGCTCGCCCGAAGAGGTTTCCCAGATGCGCACGGCGCAGACCAATCTGGCGGCAATACGCAAGTTTTATTCGTATCTCGCGTCGTACGATCTGCATCCGACGCTGTCGACCGAAAAGCTGCGCGCACGCATCGCCGCCATGATGCCGCGCTTCACCCCACCACCGCCCGACGTCCGCACCGGCGATCTCGATCAGATCGTCGAGTTCGTGCGCAACATGCCGCGCGATACGAACGCGGATAAAGAGCTGCGCCGTCTCAAAGTTCAGGCGATGATCCTCTTTCTCTACCGAACCGGGGTGCGCGTCTCGGAGTTGTGCGCCATTCGGCGTCGCGACATCGACCTGGAGACGGGCGCGGCGCATGTCTACCGTGCCAAGGGAGGCAAGAGTCGAACCGTCCATTTCGATTCGGAGACGGCGCATGCGCTGGTGCGCTACTGGTCGGCCCGTGGTGACGCCGGACGCGGCATCGGCGCGCTGCCCGTTTTCAGCGGCCGTGACCGGGTTGGAACGCCCGGCAGCGCCATCAGCCCACGCACGGTCGAACATATCGTCGGCGATCTCTGTACGC
>JAICWZ010000609.1 GCA_025966355.1 Thermomicrobiaceae bacterium | reverse complement strand
CTGACAAAGCTGCTCAATATCTCGAACGACGATTTCATTCGTACGGCAGTCGAGGAGCGGCACATCGCCGGTGCGCGCAAGCTCTGGCAGGCATGCGCCGCCAACGGAGACATCTATAAGAAGCATTATCGCGGGCTCTACTGTGTGCGCTGCGAGCAGTTCTATACCGAAGAAGAACTCGATAACGGGCTCTGTCCGGAGCACCACATTCCGCCGGAACTGGTCGAAGAAGAGAATTACTTCTTCCGCCTCTCGCGTTATGGCGACCAGATCCTTGAGTTGATCGATAGCGGCAGGCTGCGCGTCATTCCGGAGACGCGCAAGAATGAAGTTCGTTCGTTCGTCGCTCGTGGCCTGGAAGATTTCAGCCTCTCGCGCTCTCACTCACGCGCGCGCGGCTGGGGTGTCGAGGTGCCAGACGACCCCGATCAGGTAATGTACGTCTGGTTCGACGCGCTGGCCAATTACATCACCGCGCTCAACTTCGGTGGCGATCAGGAACTCTATAAACGGTACTGGGTCGAGAATCGGCAGCGCGTACACGTGATCGGCAAGGGCATTCTCCGCTTCCACGCCGTCTACTGGCCCGGCATGCTCCTCTCCGCCGGTGAACCATTGCCGAGCACCATTTTCGTGCATGGCTACTTGACGATCGACGGCGAGAAAATGAGCAAATCGCTCGGTAATGTTGTCGATCCGGCCGATCTGGTCGGGCGCTACGGCGCCGAAGGCGTGCGCTACTGGATGCTGCGCGAGGTGCCGCCGACCGGCGACGCCGACTATACCGACGACAAGCTGGAGCGGCGCTACAACGCCGATCTCGCCAACGACCTCGGCAACCTGCTCAATCGCACGCTGTCGATGATCCAGCGCTATCGCGAAAGTAAGGTGCCCGCGTCTATCGATCCGAAAACGGGCGACGCGCTCGGCGTTACGGCGCTGCCTGAGGCGATCACGAACGCCATGGGGATCGCCTACGATCCGCAACAGGCGCTGGCGACGATCTGGGATTGCATCGTGCAGGCGAACCGCTACGTCGAGACAACGTCGCCCTGGACGCTCGCCAAGTCCGAGCGCGGTGGCAACACCGACTCGACACGCGCGCTCGACACGGCGCTCTACACGCTGGCCGAGACACTGCGCGTCGTCGCGGTCGCGCTGCAGCCGTTCCTGCCGGAGACCTCGGTCCGCATCGCGCAACAACTCGGCATATCACTCGGACAAAAGCCCTGGCTGGAAGAGATGAAGTGGGGCGGGCTCCAACCCGGCACCACGGTCAGCAGGCCGGAGCCGATCTTCCCGCGTCTCGAACCTGCCGTCTCCGAGCCGTCGCACTGACGCAATCTCCCAGTGGGCGCCCTGAACGTTGCGGGAATGATTAATCGACTCTCCGGTAAAGGGAAGACGTATTGATGTCATTCTGAGCCGCAGCGAAGAATCTCTCGTGCGTACCCCTAAGCACGACGCTGGGGAAACGAGGAGGAGATTCTTCGCTGCGGCTCAGAATGATATGTAGCTTGTTTGACAATTCTTGAAATCT
>JAICWZ010000457.1 GCA_025966355.1 Thermomicrobiaceae bacterium | reverse complement strand
CTTGCCGACGACAAATCCGGCAAGCCTGACATGCAGGTGCGTATCGAACGCGCCAACCCCGGCGATCAATTCGCCAATCCAAACTGGAAGGGACGCCCCTATCAACAGATTCGCTATTCCTGGGAGCAACGTCCCGGACAGAATTGGAGCTTTAAGCTCGGACTGCTCGGCCAGAAGCCGATCGATTCTACCGTCACCTTCCCGGATTTCAGCCTGACCACGATCCCGTACGACAAACTGCCCACCTGGGTCACATCGAACACCTGGGATATCGCGACCTTCGTCGCCGTCGAGCGCGAGAGCTACAGCTCGACCGAGGGGATCTACGAGTGGGACCCAACCGGCGCGTTGCGCGATGATTACTATTCCGGTGCGACCGATGTCGCGCCGCCGTTCGACACGATGACCGCCGGGCTACGGGGCGAATACACGACACATCTCGACGCCCAACCGTGGCTCTACCTCAGCCCGGTCGATGGCCGGCTGCATCTGGCCGGCGCACAGTCGGGCATGTATCAGCAGGACAAGACCCACACAGTAATTTATAAGAACCTCGCCGGTGGTCAGTACATCGATGCCTGGCTCGGCTACGACGACAATCAACTCGCGCGCCAGCTCTACCAGCTGCCGAACGGCCTGCTCTACGCCGCGAACGACACGGTCTCGCTGCTCGATGCGACGATCGCGCAGGAGTCGTTTCGCACGCTGCCTCCGACGGACCACGCCGGATGGACCGAGATCGGCCAACGGCTCAGCACGATTCGCCCGATTCGGGCCGGCGATCTTCAAACGATGTACATGCAATTCCCGGGGAAGCAGACGATCATCAAGAACGCGTCGATGAGCGGCCTGCGTTTCACCGATACCGGTTATCGCTTCATTCTCGATCTGAAGCCGGGCTTCAACCTTGGCGGCCTGGCGGTCAGCGGCGTAACGAATCCGGGCAGTTACGAAATCAGCTACGATTCGACCGCGCATCGCTACTCGGCGCGACCGGCGGCAGCCGCCGGTGCCGTCGTCACGCCGGCGAACGTTCCAGCCGAGACGCGGGTACGCACGCCTTCGACCGCCGCATTTCGCATCGAAAACCAGGGAAGCATCGACCTCGAGCAACTGCCTGCCGTCATCACGGCCCACGCCGGCACGGGCGCGCCGATTCTTGTGCGCGAGCAGGCGGTCGATCTCCTCTCCGACTCTCCGGTCGAGATCGCCGGTAGCTGGCAGCCTCCGCGGATTGGCGACTGGACGGTCACGGCCACGGTTTATTTGCCGGATGGCAAAGCGGTGAAGCGCTCTGAAACGGTGGTCGTCCGCAAAGCGCACGAACCACCCTGGCAGGAGGTTGTGCGCGGCGCCTGGCCGCATACCAGCGCGCCGCTCTACCTGACATTGTTATTCGGGTTGGTCACCATTCCGCTGGCGTCCGGCATCTTGCTGATTCGACACCGCGAATGAGCGTCATGACCCCCGCACGCGACCAGCGCCGCTGGCTGGCCCTGCCGCCGGTTGGGTATGCGTTGCTCGTCACGCTCTATATTCTGGTGCGTTATGGGCTGCGCTGGGGTGATTCCGATACCGGACAGATCTTGCAGGCGACGCACAACGTCGCGACGCAGGGAACGATTTCACCGAGCGGCGTCACCTATCCGCACGGCTATGCCTACCAGTCGATCATCGTGGCCGTTTCGCAGATAACGGGCATCAGCATCTCACGGGTCGATCTCGCCGTGCTGCCGTTTTTCTGCGTCGTCGGCGCGTTGATCGCCTTTATCACCTTCCGTCTTCTGACCGGTAGCGCGCTGCTGGGCAGCATCGCCGCCATCCTGCTCTTTATCCAGCCGGAGTTTGTCTTCGAGGTCGAGCGCGGCAGCCACGAAAAGACGACCAACAGCTACGTGCTGCTCCTCGTCTTCCTTATAACAGTTACGTTCGCCCGAAGCGTCAGAACGAGTTCGACCATCGGTTACATCATCTCGTTCTATATTCTCGCCTGGGGATTGATCTCGACGAACTCATTCTTCGGTTCCTCCTTCTTCGTCAGCTTAGCTCTGGCGCTCATAGGCGGAGCCGTCGTGCTCTGGCTGTCGATGCGCTCGGACGAACAACGAGGCACCATCAATCGCCTGATTTACACCGTGATATCCGGAACCGCCCTTGTTTTCGTGTTCGTTAATTATGTCTACTCTCCAGCGCGCTACAACTACGGCACGCTCCATTCGCTGGTCGATCAGATTTCGGCGCTCTTCCTCTCGTTTGATGTCCAATCGAACCCATATGTTTCGATCGGCTCGGCCACTGGTGCCGCTTGGATCGCGCCGTGGGTCTATCCACTCCTGACGAGCTTCGATATCCTGATCGGGTTCGCCGGGCTCGCGTCCTGGTGTTGGCTCGCCTATCGGTTTGCGCGCGGAGGCATCCCACGCGAAGGACGACACCTGCTGCTCCTCTGGCTCTTCGCGGCCGCGTTCGCCTG
>JAICWZ010000098.1 GCA_025966355.1 Thermomicrobiaceae bacterium | reverse complement strand
CCCGAAACGCTCATGATGGGGTATGGCTACACCCCGGCATGGTCGGAGGGGGCGCTCAAGCCACCGATTTTCCAGACTTCGACGTTCGTCTTTGAAAACTCGGAAGCCGGCAAGTCGTTTTTCTCCGCCGCCTACGGCCTGCGCGAGAAGGGCGAGAACGAGGTTCAGGGGCTCATCTACGGCCGCATCAACAACCCGAACCTCGAAATCCTCGAAGATCGCCTGACGATCTGGGACGAGGCCGAGGCGTGTACCGTCTTCGGCAGCGGTATGGCCGCCATTACCACGACGCTCCTGACGTTTCTCAGGCCCGGCGATGTCCTGCTGCACAGCAACCCGGTTTACGGCGGTACCGATCATTTCATCCGGCACGTGCTGCGCGATTTCGGCATCACGCAGGTCGAGTTTACGGGCGCCGATTCACGCGAGATGATCGAACACCGGCTCGAATCGGCCGATGCACGCGGCCGCCTGGCGATGATCTACATCGAAACGCCGGGCAACCCAACCAACGCGCTCATCGATATCGAGATGTGCTCCGAGATTGCGCGCGCCTTCTCGACTGAGAGCAAGCGCGCTATCCTGGCAGTCGATAACACCTTTCTCGGCCCGGTCTACCAACACCCAATCGCGCACGGCGCCGATCTCGTCCTCTATTCGGCCACCAAGTACATCGGCGGACATAGCGATCTGCTGGCGGGTGCCTGCCTCGGTTCGGCCGACCTCCTGCAGCAGGTGCGCGCTATGCGCACCTTCCTCGGCACAATGGCCGACGCTTGGACCGGCTGGCTTATCCTGCGCAGTCTGGAAACGCTCAAGATCCGCATGGAGGCGCAGACGAAGGTCGCGACGCATATCGCCAACTACCTGCGTGAGCATCCCAAGGTGGCCCGCGTTTACTATCTCGGCTTCCTCACCGAGCATGACCGCGATTATGCCGTCTATCAGAAGCAATGCCTCGGCCCCGGTTCGATGATCTCGTTCGACATTCGCGGCGGTGAAGCGGAGTGCTTCCGTTTTCTCGATTCGCTCGAAATCGTCAAGCTCGCCGTCAGCCTTGGGGGCACCGAATCGCTCGCCGAACATCCCTTCTCGATGACGCACTGCGACGTTAACGACGCCGACAAGCTCGACTTCGGCATCAGCCCCTCGCTCGTCCGCATGTCGATCGGCATCGAAGACCCGGAAGACATCATCGCCGACCTCGACCAGGCGCTGGCTGCCGTCTAACGAGGCATCATGTCATCCTGAACCGCAGTGAAGGATCTCTTC
The DNA here is from genome assembly GCA_025966355.1 of Thermomicrobiaceae bacterium. GTDB lineage: Bacteria > Chloroflexota > Chloroflexia > Thermomicrobiales > Thermomicrobiaceae > CALAGB01. The sequence continues at coordinate 5,833 of JAICWZ010000098.1, read as the reverse complement.
GGCGTACCCCGAAGCACAACGTACAGGAGACGGGGAAGAGATTCTTCGCTGTGGCTCAGAATGACAACTCCTGCGTCTCTGCGCGAGAAACTCGTCCTCTCCCCCAACCCGCACAACACTGATGTACGCCTGCGGATAGTACTAACGTATCCGGGCAATAGCCATTTCATCCGGTACTGTTGGGCTAGATGGTTCGCGCGGCCGGCGTTGCCGGTCGTGACCAGAACGGCGATTCGAACCGGATGTGACGCACATGCACGAGCCTGAGAGCGGGAGCGCGACAGCGCCGACCCGTCCGCCCGTATGGCGTGTTGCCATCCGACCAAGCAAGGGGTGGGTAGCGAAGAATGGACGGGAAGGTTCACCAGTTCGTCGTGATCGGCGCCGGCCCGTATGGTTTGGCGGCGGCCAATCGACTCCGCACCGAGGGCTTTGACGTCGCGATCTTCGGTGAGGCGATGTCGTTCTGGGATCGGAATATGCCGGCCGGTATGTTTCTGCGTTCCTCCTGGGATGCCTCGAACATCGGCGCGCTCCACGGACCGCTGACGATCGATGCCTATCAAGCGTCGCTCGGCAAGCAGATCTCCAAGCCGATTCCGCGCACCGACTTCGTCAACTACGGTCGCTGGTTCCAGCAACAGGCGTTGCCCGACCTCGATACGCGGCGCGTCATGCACGTCTCGCAGGAGGCACACGGTTTCGCGCTGGCGCTCAACGACGGCGAGACTGTTCACGCCAAACGCGTCATCGTCGCAACCGGACTCGACCGCTTTCCGAATCATCCGCGCGTCTTCGCCGGGTTGCTTCCCACGGTCGTCTCGCACGCGATTGAGCATGACGATCTCGGTGTCTTCGACGGCAAGCACGTCGCGGTGATCGGCAGCGGCCAGAGCGCGCTCGAATCGGCGGCGCTGTTGCACGAAAACGGAGCCGACGTCGAGGTACTGGCGCGTGCTCCGGCGATCCGCTGGCTGGCACGCAGCGCGAAGCTGCATAGCCTGCCGAAGCAGATTCAGCATCTGATGTATTCACCGACCGATGTGGGACCGCCCGGGCTCAGCTGGCTCGTCGCCTGGCCCGAGATCTTCCGGCGCCTGCCGAAGCGCATGCAGCCGCCGCTCGCCTATCGCGCCATTCGTCCGGCCGGGTCCGGCTGGCTCATTCCGCGTCTGCGCGATGTGCCGATCACGACCGGCGCCGCGGTGATTAACGCCAGTCCGAACGGTAACGGACTCCACCTGAAGCTGAGCAACGGCGGCGAGCGCACGGTCGATCACGTCTTTCTCTCAACCGGCTACCGCGTCGATGTATGCGGCTACGAGTTCCTCGATCCGGCGATCCGCGATTCGATCAAGGAACAGGGCGGCTACCCGACGCTGCACGGCGGCTTCGAGTCATCGGTGCCGGGGCTGCATTTCGTCGGTGCGCCCGCCGCGCTCAGCTATAGCCCGGTCATGCGCTTCGTCTCGGGCACCTGGTTCACGACCGATCTGCTGGCCCGCCAGTTCAAGAATCGCGTCGGGGCGGTTCGATGACCGCCGAATTGACGCGCATCGCGGAGACCGCGGCACCTGACGCCGCCGCCGCGAGCGCGCCAAACCAGTCACCGGTACGCCGTTCCGGCGCGCATCCACTGACGCCGAGCACCGGTGCCATCGTCATCGGCGGCGACTATCGCGGCCTCGGCATCGTACGCAGTCTCGGGCGACAGGGAATCCCGGTCTGGGTACTCTACGACGAGCACCGGCTGGCGACCCGCTCGCGCTATGCGAAAGAGCGCGCGGTTTGGCCCGAAGGCAGCGACGACGTCCACACGCGCTACCTGCGCTACCTCTGCGCCACGTACCACCTCGATGGCTGGGCGCTCTTCCCGACGGCCGACGAAACGGCTGCCTACGTCGCGCGCCAGCACGAGCAACTTGCCGAGCATTTCACGCTGACAACCGCTCCCTGGGAGCAGTTTCGCTGGGCCTACGACAAGCGGCTCTCGAACGATCTGGCCGATTCGCTCGGTATCAGCCACCCGCGCACCTGGCGACCGGCCGGCCGCGCAGAACTGGCGACGCTCGACGTGATCTTTCCGGCGATTCTCAAACCGGCGTATAAGACGACGCTCAACCAGTTCACAATGGCCAAAGCCTGGCCGGTGAACAGCCACGCGGAGCTGATCGAGAAGTATGACGAGGCGTGTGCGTTCACCACACCCGAATCGATCATGGTGCAGGAGATCATCCCAGGCGGCGGCGAATCACAACTGTCGTTCGCTGCGCTCGCCGATCAGGGCGCGGTCGTTGCGTCGATCACCGCGCGACGCACCCGGCAGTACCCGATGGACTTCGGACGCGCCAGCACCTTCGTCGAGACAATCGAGGACGAGGAAGTCGCCGACGAAGGACGGCGGCTCATCGCGGCCACGCGGCTCACCGGCCTGGTCGAAGTCGAGTTCAAACGGGATCCACGCACGACCAGACTGCATCTACTCGACATCAATCCGCGTATCTGGGGCTGGCACACGCTCGGCGAACGCGCGGGTGTCGACTTCTCGTATCTGATGTGGCGCCAGGCGTTTCGGCTGCCGGTGACCGAAGTGCAGGCACGGCCCGGCGTCCGCTGGATACGTGGTATGACCGACTTCCCGACCGTCGTCAAAGAGTTGATCGGACGGCGTCTTTCGCCCGACGACTACCTGCGGTCAATCCGGCCGCCGGTGGAACGCGCCGTGTTGGCGCTGGATGATCCGCTGCCGGCCGTTATCGAGGTGCCGCTCGCGCTCCGGCTGATCGCCCGGCGTGGCGCCGTCTAGCCATCGCGCATGACCTTCGGGCCGCTGACGCCGGGGCGCGTTTGGCGTAGAGTGAGACCACAGCCGATTGGAACAGGATCAAACGGGGAGCCAGATGCGGAGAGAAATCAACGAACGGGTCGTGAGTATCGGAGGCGGTACCGGATCGTTCACCATGTTGTCGGAACTGAAAAAGGTCGTCAGCGGCCTCTGGGCGATCGTCACGATGATGGATTCAGGCGGTTCCTCGCGCAGGTTGATCGACGAATTCGGCCATCCGCTCCCGCTCGGTGATCTGCGTCAGGCGCTCGTCGCGCTCTCGCGGTCGCGCAAGCTCTGGGGCGGCATCTTCAGCTACCGGTTTCCTGACTCCCAGAACGGCAGCATCGGCGGCCATTCGCTCGGCAATCTCGTGCTCCATGCGCTGCAGGATCTCAATGGCGGCGACCTACTCGGCGCGCTCGATGACGCCGAAGAGATTCTCAACACCGCCGGTCACGTCATCCCGGTGACGCTTGACGAGGCAATGCTCTGCGCCGAGCTGAGCGACGGCACGATCGTGCGCGGCGAAACCTCGATCGACATCCCAGGCGACCGGCCGGTGCTGCCGATCAAACGCGTCTTCCTGGAGCCGGGCGCCACGGCCACCGCGCGTGCCCGCAAGGCACTGGAACGCGCCGACAAGATTTTGATCGGCCCTGGCGACTTGTACACGAGCATCATCCCCTGCCTGCTCGTCGACGACGTGGCCGAAGCGATCCGCTCCTGCGACGGCGAACTGATCTATATTTGCAATGTGATGACGAAACATGGCGAGACCGACGGCTACGCCGCCTCTGACTACGTGCGCGAAATTCATCGCTACCTGGGCCGGCGCGTCGACACCGTCGTCGTCAACAACGGCGAGTTCCCGACGAGCCTGATCGAGCGCTATGCCGCCGAACAGGCCTTCCCGGTCCGACCGGACCTCGATCTGCTGCGCACGCTCGTGCCACGCGTACTTGCGGCGCCGGTGGCTACGACCGAACGGCTCATCCGCCACGACGCTGAACGAGTCATCACCACCATCTGGCCCGACCTGATCGCGTAACGGGCGAGTTCCTCTCGCAGAGACGCAGAGAGCGCAGAGTTTTTCATATATTTATCTCTGCGTTCTCCGCGCCTCTGCGAGAGAAAGAACCCCGTCGTTTCACGGGAAGGCGAACATGGCAGGCAACATCGACCCGCAAACCCAGTTCGCGGTTGGGGTCTGCTATTACCCGGAGCACTGGCCGGCCGATCGGTGGGCGGCGTACGGGCGCTGGATGCGAGAGCTTGGGCTGACCTACGTGCGCATAGCCGAATTCGCCTGGAGCCGCATCGAGCCACGCGAGGACGCGTTTGCCTGGGATTGGCTCGACCGAGCGATCGAGACGCTGGCGGATGCCGGCCTGAAGATCGTGCTCTGCACGCCGACCGCTGCTCCGCCTGCCTGGCTCTCACGCGCGCATCCCGAGATCTTGAGTGTCGACGCCGAGGGGCGCCGGCGGGACCACGGCGGACGGCGACACTACGACTTTTCGAGCCGGGTCTATCGTGAGCATTCGCGGCGCATCACCCGCGCCATCGCCAGCCGCTACGGCACGCATCCGGCCGTCGTTGGCTGGCAGACCGACAACGAACTCTCGGAACACCAGTCGTATTCGGCCGAGGCGCTGCGTGCCTTCCGTGAATGGCTCGGAGAGCAGTACGCCGGCATCGACCAACTCAATGACGCCTGGGGCACCGTCTTCTGGAGCCAGGAGTACGGCAGCTTCGACGAGATCACCTTCCCCAACCTGGTCGTCGAGGAGCCGAATCCGTCGCAACAACTCGATTTCATGCGCTTTTCCAGTGAGCAGCTTGTCCGCTTCCAGGAGGAACAGGTCGCGATCCTGCGCGAATGCTCCCCCGGTCGCTGGGTGACGCACAACTTCATGCGCTTACAACCCGACTTCGATCACTACCGCGCTGCTCAATGCCTCGATTTCGTCTCCTGGGACAACTACCCGACCGGCGGTGTAGAACTTTCGGATCTCTCGGACGGTGAAAAACGCCGCTTCGCGCGCACCGGACATCCCGATCTCATTGCCGTCAATCACGATCTCTATCGCGGGCTGCTCGGCGGTCGCACGTTCTGGGTCATGGAACAGCAGTGCGGACAGATCAATTGGGCCAGGACAAATCCGCTGCCGGCGCCCGGCGCCGTCGCGCTCTGGACGGCTCAGGCGTGGGGACACGGTGCGAACGTTGTCAGCTACTTCCGCTGGCGCGCCGCGACGATGGCGCAGGAACTGATGCACTCCGGTTTATTGCGGCACGATGAATCGCTCGACCGAGGCGGCGAGGAGGTGCAGGCGCTCGATCTCGGGCAGCTACCGAACGAGCCGATCGCCACGCCGATCGCCCTCCTGCACGATTACGAGAGCCTCTGGGCTTACGACCTGCAACCGCACAACGTCGCAGCGACCTACTGGCGACAGTTCCTGCTCTTCTATACGGCCCTGCGCTCGCTCGGGGTGGATGTCGATATCCGGCATCCGGACAGCGATCTTTCGGGCTACCACCTGATCGTCGCCCCGGCGCTGCAACTGATGCCGGATTCCCGTGCCGCGCACCTCGCGAGCTACGCGCGATCCGCCGAACTCATCTTCGGCCCGCGCACGGCCTATCGCACCCGCTCCGGCCGCGTGTACGAAGACGGCCAGCCCGGCCCGCTGCGCAATCTCACCGGCTATCGGCTACTCAATTTCGACGGCATACCGGAGGGCACGACGGTCGCGATCGGCGGATACCGCGCGAAGACCTGCGCCGAAAGCTACCAACCTATGACCGGCAAGGCCACACACTGGTACACCGATGGTCCGCTTGCCGGCAGCGCCGCCGTCATCCAGCACGGCAACGTCACCTCGATCGGTGCCTGGAGCGAACCGCTCATCACCGATCTACTGCAAGCAGCGCTGACCCGACTCGGAATCCCCAACCAACGCCTGCCGGAGGGCGTCCGCGTGTCACGTCGCGGGCGGTATG
>JAICWZ010000194.1 GCA_025966355.1 Thermomicrobiaceae bacterium | reverse complement strand
CTGGGTCAGCTGGAGATCCAGATGGAGAGCGCCCTGCGGCCCCGAGACATCCAGGCGCGCATCCGCGCCGGCGACTCGCCCGAGGACGTGGCGGCGCTCGCCCAGGTGCCGGTCGAGCGGGTCATGCCCTACTGCCTGCCCGTCCTCGCCGAGCGCCAGCACATCGCCGAGACCGCGCGGCGCAACCACCTGCGGCGCAAGGGCTCCGAGGCGGCCTCGCGCACGCTCGGCGAGGTCACGACCGAGCGGCTGCGCGCCCGCGGCGTCGACCCGCGGCTCGTCGAGTGGGACGCCTGGCGGCGCGACGACGGACGATGGGACGTGCAGGCGTCGTACCTGTCCGGGGAGAGCTCGCGCACGGCGCTGTTCGTGTACGACGCAGCGGGCCGCTACTCGTTCGCCGAGGACGACGAGGCCAAGTGGATCGCGGGCGAGCCACAGTCGACGAGCAAGGGACCGCGCGAGTCATTCATCAGGCAATTGATCGAGGTATCAACTTCATCGATACGGCCGATATCTACACCGGCACCGTCTCCGAGTCACATCTCGGCAAGGCGCTGGCCGGTAAACGGGATCAGGTCGTGCTCGCCACCAAAACCGGCATGAAGCTGGGCGACGGACCCGAGGCGATGGGTCTGTCACGACGACGCATCAACGCGGCGATCGAAGCCAGCCTGAAGCGGCTCAAAACCGATTACATCGATCTCTATTACATGCATCAGCCCGACCCGAAGACGCCGATCGAAGAGACGATGCGCGCCCTCAACGACCTCGTCACCTCCGGCAAGATCCGCTACTATGCCTTCTCGAACTTCGCCGGCTGGCAGGTCGCAGAGATCGTAGCGCTCTGTGAGCAGCGCGGCTATCAGGTGCCGGTCGTCAGCCAGTCGCTCTACAACCTGATCGAACGCGACATCGAAACCGAACTCATCCCAGCGTGTGAGCACTTCGGCCTGAGCATCGTCCCCTTCTCGCCGCTGGCCAGCGGTTTCCTGACCGGCAAGTATCGCCGTGGTGAGCCGGTGCCGGAGGGCGTTCGTGGTGCGGGCAACCAGGCCTGGCAGGAACGCCGCCTGACCGAGCGCAACTTCGCCGTGCAAGATGTTGCCGAAAAATTCGCCGCCGAGCACGACCGCTCGCTCAGCGATCTGGCGATCGCCTGGCTGCTCGGGCATCAGGTCGTCTGTTCAGTCATCGCGGGGGTGACGAAGCCGGAACAGGTCGACGCCAACGCCGATGCCGCAGCCTGGGCACTCAGCGCCGATGAACTGGCCGAACTGGATCGTCGCCTCAAGGCGGCGGACGCGCTCTAACGGGTTTGTGAGGATCTTATGACAAGTCGCGTCGACGAGTTTCGCGACTACCGCACGAAAATGAATGCGCGGATCGGCGAGATCGAGCATCTCGGCATCAAGCGTTTCTTCAATCTCGATACCGCCGCCTACCGCGATCAGGCGCTGGACGGCAAGACCAAAGAGTTGCTGGGGCTCGTCGCTTCAACGGTGATGCGCTGCAATGACTGCATCGACTACCACCTCGATCAATGCGTCAGCATCGGCTGGAGCGATGAAGAGCTCTTCGACGCGCTCAACGTCGCGCTCGTCGTCGGCGGCAGCATCGTCATCCCTCATCTGCGCCATGCAGTGCAGACGATCGACCTGCTGCGAGCGGAGCAAGCGAAGTCTGGGGACTGAGATAGACTGCGAAGCTCGCCTCGTGCATGCGCACATCGGCTGGGCGATTCATGAATCACCCCTACGGGAAATTCCCACGTAGGGGCGACGCATGGCGTCGCCCGCCGGTCAGGCGGCGCTCGTCTTCCCTGTTGGCCCCCACCGGGTCTCCATCACCCCCGGCTACCGCTTCCTTCGCATCAGCGCGTCAACCGAATACTTCCCCGGCCCGGTGAGCGCCAGAGTGGCGACGATGATGGCGAAGAGGCTCGGCATCTCGAAACCGCCCTGGCCGGAGAAGCCATTGGCCCAGTGCGCTTTGCGAATTGCCGTGATCATGTTGAACAGAACGGCGGGCGCGGCCAGGCGGGTCAGAAATCCGAGCGCCAGCGCCAGCCCTCCGCCAAATTCCGCCGCGCCCGAAGCATAGGCGGCGAGTTGCGGCAACGGAACCTCCATCCGCTCCAGTCCCTGGGCGAAGGCCGCCGGACCGCTCCGTTCAACCGATGCCTGAAAATTCTTGCCGTACAGCTTGGTTAGCACCGGGTGCGCCTGCTTACCCTCACCACCGAAGAGCTTCGGGTAGCCGTGCGAAACCAGCGCGACGCCGGTGCCGACACGCAGCAATAGCAGACCTGCGTTCAAATACGACTTGGACATGGCATCCCATCCTTCGCTGCAATCCGGCATCTCCGCCGCCCATGCTGACTTCGACGACCATTACCCGTAACTCTGTTCGGTCTTCGCGTATTTCACCGGCGCTTCATGCGCGAACCGTTCTTATTGCTTGACGTCATCGCGTAACCCGTTCCACGGCGTTTGGTGGACCGAGGCTATGATAGAATGCGGCAGCCGGTGCTCCTGACGCCGCGGCTGAGCGCGCCGGTTTTTTTCTGTTCATTTCATGGTCCACGGAGCGAACGCCATTGGCCAAACAGCTGGGAATTGATCTCGGTACGGCGAACGTGCTCGTCTATGTTCGTGGACGAGGCATCGTGATCAACGAGCCGTCGGTCGTGGCGATCTCGGCGCGGGACGGCAAGGTGAAGGCGGTCGGCATCGAGGCGCGCAACATGCTCGGCCGCGAACCGCGCGAGACGATCGAGGTGGTGCGACCGATGCGCGACGGCGTCATCGCCGACTACGTCGTCACCCAGGAGATGCTGCGCTATTTCATCAACAAGGCGGTCGGCCGCTTCTCACTTGTTCGCCCAGAGGTGATGATCTGTGTCCCGGCCGGTGTCACCGGCGTTGAACGCCGTGCGGTGCGTGATGCCGCGCTGAACGCCGGTGCGCGTCGTGCCTTTTTGATCAGCGAACCGCTGGCGGCCGCCATTGGCGCGAAGGTGCCGGTCGCCGATCCGAGCGGCAATATGGTGATCGATATCGGCGGCGGCACGGCCGAAGTCGCGGTCATCTCGCTGAACGGTATCGTCGTTGCCAAATCGATCCGCGTCGGCGGCAACCGCTTCGATGACTCGATCGCCAATTACATCAAACGCAAGTACAACCTGCGCATCGGCGAGCGTACCGCCGAAGAGGTGAAAATCGCCATCGGCTCCGCCATGCCGGGCGATGAAGACCAGATGATGGAGGTGCGTGGCCGCGACGAAGTCGCCGGTCTGCCCCGCACGATCCAGATCCATGCCAACGAGGTCGTCGAAGCGATGACCGAGCCGCTGGAAGCGATCATCGGCGCCGTGCGCGCCGTGCTCGAAGAGACGCCGCCCGAACTCTCCTCCGACATCATCGACAAAGGGATGGTGTTGACCGGCGGCGGCGCGCTGCTGCGCAACCTCGACCACCTGCTGACCGAAGTGACCGGCGTCCCCTGCTACGTTGCCGATGATCCGCTCAGCTGCGTCGCGATCGGCACCGGCCTCGCCCTCGAATACTTCGACATCATCCGCGACAGTCTCGAAGAACTGTAGCCCGCGACCGTTACGAACGCTCACCATGTCATCCCGAACCGTCTTCTCCGTCATTCTGAGCCGCAGCGAAGAATCTCCTTCTCGTTTCCCAAACGTATCGTTGTAGGTTACGCAGAAGAGATCCTTCACTGCGGTTCAGGATGACAGGAAGCTTTGGCGCCGGAATGCCGAGGGTGCTGGTGTTCGTGCCTGGCCGTTGTGCCTACCGCTTCGCTCTATAATAAAGACCGACATAATGCTTGAAAGGCTTCTTACTCATGGATGAGACGAACATTCGCCACGACCAACTCATTGATGAACTCGGCAAATCACACCCTGATCGGCCCGAAGCCGCCGCTAAACCGAGCGGGCGGACGCTGCCGATCAGCGTCCACGATCTGGCGAAAGATCCCGAGGTCGCCGCGTATATCGAAGCGGCCAACGCCAATCTCGGCGTACTCAGATTCACCGAACATGGCACACGCCACGCCAATCTCGTCGCCAGCATCGCGCGCAACATCCTGCGGCGACTCGATTACGAACCGCATTTGCAGGAGTTGGCGGCGATCGCCGGCTACCTTCACGACATCGGCAATGTCGTCAGCCGGTACGACCACGGGACGACTGGTGCGTTACTTGCACGGGAGATCCTCGTCCGCCATCATGTGGCCTACGAGGATGTCGCGCTGATTCTCGGCGCGATCGGCAGTCATGGAGACGATTCCCAGCGGCTCGGCGAAGCGGTTCATCCGGTGTCGGCGGCGCTGATTCTGGCCGACAAATCGGATGTGCATCGCAGCCGCGTGCGCGAAAAGAATCGCGCCGAATTTGACCAGCACGACCGGCTCAATTACGCTTCAGAGTCGTCGTTCCTACGCGTCGACAAGGAGCAACGCCGCATCACGTTGGAGTTGACGATTGATACGACCATCTCGCAAGTCATGAACTATTTCGAGATCTACCTCCCGAGGATGGTGATGTGCCGGCGCGCGGCCGAATTCCTCGACTGCGCCTTTCATATCGACATCAACGAGGTGGAACTGCTCTGAGCATGGGGACGCTGATCACCAACCTCGGCATCCGGAAGCGATCCGTCGCCGAGGGCACCATCGATCT
>JAICWZ010000419.1 GCA_025966355.1 Thermomicrobiaceae bacterium | reverse complement strand
GGTTCGCCGCCCTCGATCGGCACCTGCACGATAACCCGCGGCCGGTCGGCCAGGCTGGCGACGTAGATATCGCCTGGTGGGTCTTGCTGACCAGCCAGCACCAGTCGATCAGCCGTGCCGCTGAGCGCCTGGCCGTCGGGTCGCCAGGCGATCTGGTCGATGCCGCGATGGAGCGATGTCAGCGCCGTCGCCTCACCACCGGCGGCGTCGATCAGGTGTAGTTGTGAAGTGCCACGCTCGGCGCGATCGGAGAGAAAGGCGAGCCGGGCGCCATCCGGCGACCAGCGCGGCGACCGTTCCTCGGCGTGCGCCGTGGTAAAGCGGCGTGGGTTCGCGTCGTCGGTGACCTCGGCCAGCCAGATCTCGCTGGTCGGTTTCGACTCCGCGTGCGCGATCGGCGCGACGACGAAGGCGACACGACGGCCATCCGGCGCAAGCTGCACATCGCTCGGCAGGCGCAGGTTGACCGACAGTTCGGTAGTGTATTTCGGCTGATTTTCGGCTGACATTGACGGCAATCTCTTCCCTACATCCCAAGTTCATCAGGTATTCGACGTTGCTCATCGCGGATGCTCATCATACGCGACGACTGCGTAAGACGGAAGTCCCACGGGTCCCTCGATACAATCGCGCAGATTCGCCATTGGCACGCTTTGCGATGCGGTGGTAGGCTGCGAACGAACGCACCGGCGCGACCAGTCGTTGTTCAAGGGGATATCGTCGTTGAAGCCACCACTCATCATCCGGGGAGCGCTCGACGCGCTCGAAGTGCGCCTTGCTGACGATATCAGTGAGCGTCGCCTGCGCGATCCGCTCGGCGAGCTCACGGTGCTGGTCGGTAGCACGCTGCTCCGTCCCTATCTGCGCCATCGTCTGACCGAGTTGCGCGGCGGCCTGGTCAACGTACGGTTCATCACCTTTGACGATCTGGCGGTCAAGCTCGCCGCACTGGCAGCCGGTTTGAGCGGCACCCAACCGCTGCCGTCGTACGGCGAGCGCATTATCGCTGAGGAGACCGCTGAACGGACGCGTGGCTACTTCGAACCGGTCGCGCATGCGGCCGGTTTCGCGCAGGCGCTCGAGCGCCTGTTGCGTGATCTCCGTTCTGCCGGTCTCAGTCCAGCTACGCTGGCAGCCGCCATTGACGAACTGGACGCCGTACACACCGGCAGCACGGGAAAGCTCACCGCCTTGGCCGCGCTGTTCGCGGAGTCGGAACAACGCCGAAACGGCTTTCATGGCCGCAATGACCTGATACGCATGGCCGATGCCGAGCGTTTCCGTTCGTCGGAACTTCTGGTCTACGGCATCTGGAACTTCACCACGATCCAACAACAGATGCTGGAGCGCTTGATGGCGCACGCGGCGCTGACAGTCTACCTGCCGGACGGCCAGCCCGATGCCAACGGCATCCATGCCTCGCTTCGCGCGTGGCTGGCGTCGCTCGGCGCGACCGAACTGCGGCTCGATGCGGCCGAAACCGCGCCAACGGCGCTGTGCCGGCTTCAAGCGCGTATCTTCGCGCGGCCCGATAGTCAGCCCGCACCGGCAGATGGCTCTGTGCGTCTCGTCTCGGCGCCCGATACGGTGCGCGAGGTGCGGGAAGCGGCGCGCGCCTGCCTCGGCTGGGCGAACGAGGGGATCGCCTTTCACGAGATGGCGGTCACTTACCGCCAGACCGAGCCGTATCGCGGGCTGATCGACGAGATCTTCCGTGAAGCGCGCATCCCGCTCTATTTGCACGACGGCTCGCCGCTGATCGAGCGACCGGTCGGGCGCAGCCTGGCGGCCTTGCTCGCGCTGATCGGATCGCGCCTGACACGTGCCGCCGTCATGGAGTTTCTGACCGAGACGACGCTGCCGCCCGACCGCCTGAGCGCGCTCGGCGGCTTCGAGCCGGCCGCCTGGGATCAGCTTTCGCGTGATGCGGGCATTGTCGAAGGTCGCGAACAGTGGTTCGACCGGCTCACGCATCTGCAAACCGCGTTCGCGCACAGTTTTATCTTCGACGATCCAGAAGCGGACGAACGGCTGCAAGCGAGGGTCGCTGAAATCGATCGCTTTCGCCGCTTTGTCCGAGACTTCTTCGACCGGCTGGACGAATGGCCCGAGCGCGACAGCTGGGATGGCTTTCGCGAACGGTTAGGTACGCTCGCCGGCGACTACATCGACGGCGTCGCGCCGATCATCGAGGCGCTGGCCGAGCTCGATCATCTCGGGGTGCTAACCGAGTCGATCAGCTTCGCGCGCTTCGTGCGCGCCGTTCGCGCCGCGTTGCAGCAGATCGACGGTCATCAGCTCTTCGGCGAACCGGCGGGCACCTTCGCCCGGAGTGGCGTCAATGCGCTCGATGTCAATGCGCTGCGGCATCTGCGCTTTCGCGCGGTCATCGTGCTTGGCCTCTCCGAACGTGCGTTCCCGCCTCCGCCGCGACAGGATGCGTTGCTGCTCGATGACGAACGGCGGGCGCTCAACGCGGTGATCGACGGCGAGATTCCGCTGCGTGCGGCCGGGGTCGATCCCGAACCGTTGCAGTTCACGCTGGCGCTGGCTGCCGCCCGTGAACGACTCGTGCTGAGCTACGCGCGCGGCGACGACAAGCGTGACCATCTTCCATCGTATTTCTTCCGCGCGGCGGCCGGCATTCTGAGCGGCACCCCGGTTCGTATTGCCGGCATCGATCGTCTCGATCCGGCGTTCTTCGCCCGAGTGCCG
>JAICWZ010000406.1 GCA_025966355.1 Thermomicrobiaceae bacterium | reverse complement strand
GGCTTTTCCCCCGAAGCAAGTCGCTCGGCAATCAGCGCGACTGATCCTTCATCCGCCAGATTGAAGCCGTACCGGTAATACGCGCCATAGTAGAAGCAGGCGATGACGACCAGCAGCGCGATGGCGAGCGCGTCGGTCGCTCCATGCCCCGCTTGCCATGAATACGGGCGCCGAGTCGCCTCGGGCACGCCCGAAAGCGCGGAGGCGCCGTCGCTCACTTCACTGCGACCTTCTCGACGATCTGCACGCCGCTCTTCATCACGACCGGATACGCATCGATTCCCAGGCGGGTGAGCACCGCTTTCATCTCCGAGAAGCAATCGATGCCGATCGAGCGGAGGTACGCGTAGTAGGCACCGGTCCCGAGCTCGCGCTGCTTCAGATGGCTCATCTGATATCTATCGATGATTGCGGCGGACCGATCTGGTGGCAATTGCGATCCCCACAACACGTCCAGACCGTATGTCGAGATCGATACATCGAACGTGTCAACGACTGTCGCGAGAAATTGTCGCGAGAAATACGGCGCCATGACCTCGACGAAATTCGTAAGCCGATACTCAAAGCCTGGATGGTTGTAAGTAATGCGCCAGGCGCCGTCGGAAGCATGGGAAAGCGATGCCTGACAGATCGGGAATCGCTTGTCCTCGCAATAGCGCAGGAATTCGGACAGATCGAAATGCAGTTCGACGTCCTCGTCGAGAAAATAGACGCCCTCGTACCTGGCGAGATGGCCCGCTTGATGGAAACGCTTCGCCGCTTGGTATTTCGACAAGCCGCCCGCCAGTACGAATTCGGCGTTGTCGAACAGGTTGTCCTCCGGATGTGGCGGCGCGTAGAAGTTGAGCGCTACGTCGAAGCTTCGCGTCGCCGGCGGACGTTGCCGGAACAAGGCCTCGCGCACGTTCGTGCCGCAGCGAATGAACACCAGGTGCCGGCGAAAAGCGGATGGCGCCCTGACAACCGATAGCTCTTGGCGGTTGCTGAACGCAGCCTGATCGTCGATTCGAGTATTCCTTTCGAGACTCGGCATGAGGGCTTAGATTGGCATTTCGGACGTGAACTGGCGAAGGAATCGGTCGAGGCCGAACCGGGCAACGACGTGCTTCGCGGCGCTGATCATCGAAGCCCTGATGCCCGAATCGCTCAATGCGATTGTCACGTTATGAGCAAGTAACGGCGCGTGCCCGATCGGATGCATGAGGCAGTCGACGCCATGCGTCCAGGTTCCCCTGTAGGGTGGGAGATCGCTCAACAGACACGGCACGCCCAAGGCAGCCGCCTCCACCGGTGCAATCGGCTGCGATTCGTCCTCGCTTGGCAAGCAGAATAGATCGGCGCTCGCGACGTAAGCGAGCGCGCTCGCACGGTCGAGCTCACCCACCAGCTTGAACAGCTCGGGTCGCGCCTTGAACTTCGCGACCGCTTCGCTCCCGAGGGTGTCGAGACTTGCCGTGTTGCCGAGAAAACAACATTCGAGGTCGCTTCGGCCAAGACGCAGTACGGCATCGACCAGATCCTGCGGCCGCTTTCGCCCGTACACGCCACCGACGAAGACGATGCGTCGCTTGCCAGGAGTTCGCGGGCGCTGCGAAAGATCGGAGGGAAGATGCGGAAGGCCGTTGCGGACACAGGCAACTCTCTCATACGCCGGTTCGGTCAGGAATGAACGGAAGACCACGTCCGATTGCCAGCGGCTCTGAAAGATCGTCTTGTGCGCCAGGTCGAACACGCGCCGCCATTGCGCGCCGGTGTAGCTCGCGCTATGGATGACGGTCTCGCCTTCATGCACCCAAAGCGCCGTTGCCACGTGCGACGAGAGCATTTCCAGGTATTGCGACGACACGATCGTGTTGACGAGTGCGAAGTCATAGTTCTTCGGCTCGACTCCTACTTGGGCAGTCGCGCCGGTCCGCACGAGTTCCGCCGGGACCTCGCTCTGCTTGCCGACCAGCACATCGACCGTCCATCCGAGCGACCTTACCCAGTACTCGAGGACAGCGAGCAACATCACGGCTGCGCCGTTTCCCGAGTACGAATGGGTCGCAACGAGAACCTTCATTTCCGCGCCCGTTCGTCTATTTTGCCTTCGTTACCGCGAGTTGCATGATGACCTGTTGCGTGGCCCGTGAGGCAAACTCTTCGCTGTAGCCCAGCTCGAGCAACTTGAACTTGAAGACGCTGCCGAGTTTGGCCTTCCGGTAGACGCCCAACCTCCGCTCGGTGTGATAGCGCAGGGCACGTGCGGCCAAGCTATCGAGAATGACCTTGATCTGATTTTGCGCACCCTTGTCGGTACGCGCTTCGGACGACGGCGGAAAGCGCCGCGCGAGATCCGAAGCGAGCGCCGTCGCAAACTCGTCGAGTTCGCTGGTATCGAAGATTTTCAGCTTGATCATGGCATTCGGAATCAATCGGTCATTTCCGCGCAGCCGTCACAGGCAAAGCTCAACGACGCTTCTCCCGGCATGGCGAGGACGGCACGTGCGACGCGCTCGCCAAGGACATTCGTGGTTCGTCGGTAGAAGTTCGTGTCACGGAAGAGCGGACTCGATACGCGCCAGCGTCGATATCCGAGGTTGGCGAGTCGCGCCGACAAAAGATGCTCGTCGTTATCATCGACCGCAAGCAGCAGGCACGGGTGGCAGCGCCTGATCGATTCGCTCGCGCCGTCGAGAATTGAAGTCGCGTCACACGGATCGTTCGTCTTGATCCAGTCGATGCGATCGAGATCGAGATCATCGACGACTGCGACATCTGCCTCGCGGGTGTCCACTTCCCGGCGGTCGCTC
>JAICWZ010000232.1 GCA_025966355.1 Thermomicrobiaceae bacterium | reverse complement strand
TGCCATGTCGCTGGACCTGAAGCGCCAGCTCGTTGCGCAACTCGTGGAGAGCTCGAGGCTCCTGCGCAACTTCATCGATCACCGCGCCAAGGGCCGCGGCACCACGCGCGCGCAATGGATCGTGCTGTTTCGCCTGCGCGAAAAGGAAGGCCTGTCGCAGGTCGATCTCGCCGACGTGCTCGAGCTGCAGCCGATCTCGCTGGTGCGGCTTCTTGATCGTCTTGTCGAACATGGCCTGCTCGAGCGGCGCCACGATCCGAAGGACCGCCGCGCCAATCGCCTCTTTCTGACGAGGAGCGGCAGGCAACTCGTCGACGATCTCGACAGCCTGCGCGATTCGATCGCGGGCGACGTCATGCAGGAGCTCTCCAGGGAGCAGATGCAAACCAGCCTCGACGCGCTGCGCGCGATCAAGGATCGCATCAAGGCGCTGTCCGATCAGAGCGACCGTATCGCGGCGAAGTGAATTGTCCGACGGATGAGCGTGGCCAGGCAGCGCGCATCGATCAAAGCGCTTTCATCGCATGACTCGAGCATGTCGTTGCCGCGACGCGTTCGGCACGACGCGGCTGTTTAGAACCTTTCAAGTCTGGAATCGTTTCAAGAGCTATTCAAAACCGTGAATCGGGAATGGCTCTCTCCCGAGCGGGTTTTACACTTCGTCCGGCGTTGATCGCTTCTGCCTCCTTCAAGGACTGAAACGCGCACGGGGCGCCGGCCAGGCCTGCTTCATCGGGGGTAAGTGAGAATGCGTAAGGTAAGGACGAAGGCGTTGCTGCGCTCGACGGGCGTCCGTGCTGCAAGCGAGCAACTCGGCAGGAAATATCCGGCGGCGGTGAGCCTGATCGCGATCGCTTCGATGGCGCTGGCCGCCGTGCCCGTCAGGGCGCAAAGCGCCAACGAACCGCAACAGGCGCGCCCGAGCGAACAGCTTCCGCCCGTCAGCGTCACCGCGCCGGAAGTCCGGCACCACGCCACCGCCACCGCGAGGCCGTCCCGTCGTGCCGATCGCGGCGCGGAGCCGCGCCGGCAGCGGGCCACTCGTCATCCGGCCGAACCGCCGCCGCCGGTTCAGGCGAGCGGAGCCGACAGCAGCAGCACCATCAATGCTGGCAATCCGGGGCCGGCGCTGCGGCAGGTGGCCTCGCTCGGGAAGACCGGCACCAGGCTCGAAGACATGCCGGCAAGCGTGCAGATCGTGCCGCGAGAGATCATCAATCAGCAGGGCGTCACCACGCTGCGCGACTCCGTCTACAACGCGAGCGGCATCAATTTCGGAGGCCAGGACGCGCTCGGCTATTTCGATCATTTCCTGATCCGCGGACTAAATGCACAGGTTTACAGCGACGGCTTTTCCGACGGCGATCAACTAGGCGGGCTCTCGCACTCGCTGAACGGCGTCAAGCGGGTGGAGATCCTCGAGGGTCCGGGCTCTGCGCTGTTCGGCAGTGGTCCACCCGGAGGTACGATCAACATCGTGCACTACGAGCCTTCGTCCGTCTTTCACTGGGGCAGCAGTATTCAGACCGGATCGTACGGTACCCTCACCAATAGCAGTTACGTGACCGGGCCTACGACGATCGATGGCCTCAATTACCGGCTCGACGCATATTTCTCGCGTGCAGATGGATTCCGCGATCTTGCGTCACGGGACTACGAGCTCAGGCCGGAATTCATCTGGCACGTCGAGGACCACACGCTGACCTTCTCGCTCGACGCGCGCCACATCAACCAGACCCCCGACTCCTATGGTCTGATCTATCTGAAGGGTTCGCCGATCACCGTCGTTTCCACCGACGCCAAATATTCGACGCCGTTTTCCTTCGCCAACCAGGATTTCATTCGTCCCACGCTCACCGACAGATGGGACGTCACGGACGTCCTCACCATCAACAACCGCCTGTCCTATACTCACCGTGCGATCGATGTGATGCGCAACAATGACAGCATGAGCGCCACGGGAACGCACATCGTGGGGAATACGCTGGTCGGCCGGCAGTTGCGCTCGCAGGACGATTCGGACGGATTCTTCGACTATCAATTCGAGCCGGTCTGGAAGTTCGACACCGGCTCGATCCGGCACACGCTGCTCACGGGCTTCGAGTATCAACGGCAGGTTCTCGACACCACGAGGACCACCGCGGACCTGCCGAACATCGCCAATATCTTCGCGCCGACACCGCCCGAGCTGTCACCAGACGCCCTCGTGTTCCAGTGCGATGCGAAACATTCCTGCGATCAGGACCATCTCGTCGGCAATTTCTACGGCCTCTACGCCACCGATCAGATCGACCTGACCGACAGGTGGAAGCTTCGCGTTGGTGCCCGGCAGGACTGGTTCGACACCGAGCTGGACGCGCTCATCACCGTGCCGACCTCGGCCGCCAATCCGGCGCCGGGTCGTTTCACCAGCACCGGGGCTCCCATCATCGCCGGCATTCCGCAGGTTCGCGACGACCAGCCGGTGAGCTGGAGCGCCGGCACGCTCTATCATTTGTTTCCGGGCATCTCGCCCTATGTCGGCGCCTCGAAGAGCTATCTCGCCAACTTCAATTCGGAGAACACGCAAAACGGCATCGGCGCGCCGGAGTCGGCGCTGCAATATGAGGCCGGCATCAAGTTTTCGATGTTCGACGACAGGGTTGCGCTGAACACCGCGGTCTTCAACCTTTCGCGCGACAACGTGGCCACGCTGATCGGCGCCACCGACACGATCGTCTTCGACAGCCAGCTCACCAACGGTGTGGAAGCGTCGCTGGACGCCAGGATCACCGATCACTGGCATCTGCTTGCCAATGCGACGGCGCAGAACGCGGTCGTGACCTCGGCGCCGCAGGCAATCGCGACCATCGGCCACCACCCCCAGGCCGTGCCGGCCTATATGGCCAATCTCTGGAGCACCTATACGTTCTCGATCGCGGGCGTGCAGGGATTCCAGGTTGGGGCCGGCCTGAATTATCGCGACAGGGCCTTCAGCGATACGACCAACGTCAATTCGGTGCCCGCCTACGTCATCGGCAATGCCATGGTCGGCTGGGAGTCGCCGAACTGGCGTGTCGCGCTGAACGTCAAGAACATCACGAATGAGCGCTATTTCATCGCCGCCAACGGTGCGGGCGGTCTGGTTGGCGAAGGCCTGAGCGCATTCCTCACCATCGCCTACCGGCAATAGCGAATTGAGAACGTGTCTAAAGAACGACACAGCGGCCTTGTTGCGCACGCCGGGCATCGGTCATACCACGGCCTTTCAGGCGGAGTGGTTTGATGGACGAATTGAACGGAAAGATGCTTGCGTGCCAGATTCTGATCACCGGATTGATCGCACGGGTAGCCAACGAGTCCCGCGATCCCCTGCGCTTTCTCACCGATTTCCGCGACGAGATCAGGGCGGTCGTGAAGGGAATCAATATCGCGGGGATCGAACACAGCGATCGTGTGCGGTTCGTTGCCCAGCAGACGGTGGATGAGTTGTTCTCGCTGATGAAACCGCCGAGCGGTGACTAAACTGCAACAAACAAGGCCCAAGACACCGGTCCGCGGAATGGATTTCTTAGAAGACCTAAAATCCATATTTTAGAACGATTTGAGATCATCTTTAGAATCGCTTTGATCTGGAAATATTCAAGCTTTTTCGGGGTAGCGCTGCGTTGATGCGCCCGATACCACACTTGTCATCGCTCGCTATCGGGGATGAGCGGTCAAGAAAATCTCGTGTGGTAAGCTGAGCTTGGGGGCGTGTGATATGGGGTTGGCAATAGCGCCACGTTCGCTGCGGTCGTTCGCGGCTGGCAACTCGATCGAGGACAAGAGCGAAATCTGCTCCGGCAAGAGAGTCACGGCAGTTGCCGGGTTGATCGCCGTTGCGTCGATCTCGAGCGCCGAAGCGCAGCAATCGAACCTCCCGCCGGTGACGGTCGATGCCCCGACCGCTCGCCCGCGTCCCGCCGCGAGCAAACCCACGCCGGACCAGGTCCGGGCACGTGACGCCCTGCGCCGGTCGGCGCGGCGCACGCAGCCGACCCAGGCTCCGCCGGTGCCCTATCCCAACGCCGGCCAGCTCAGCGCCGACCGCGATCCCTATGCGGATGCCGCCGCTCCCTACAAGGTCGATCATTTGCAGTCTTCGGGCAAGTTTCCCGAGCCGCTCCTGAACACGCCAAAGACGGTCACGGTGCTCAGCAAGGAAGTGCTCGAGGACAAGAACGCGAC
>JAICWZ010000538.1 GCA_025966355.1 Thermomicrobiaceae bacterium | reverse complement strand
GTGCCGTTGCCATTGGCGATCTCCACGTCACCGCTGTCGACCCGCAGATCAAGCTTTCCCTGTGGGCGATCGAGCGCGACATCTCCCCGCTCGGCTTTGACGGCGAAGTTAGGTAATTGTTGCGGTAGCTCGACCTCGAGCGGCTCCTTGTTGAACTGTCGATCTTGACTGGCGCTGATAAACAGCTCACCGGCTTCGAGGAAGGCATCGACGCCGTTCCCCTGCACGACGATATCCTCGCGTTCATTCCATTGCGCGTGGACATCTCGCGCGTCGACTTCGACGTAGACACGATGGAGGTTATCGAGCGGAAAGCGTTGTGCATTGGCCATTGTCAGTTCTCCGTTCGTGTTTCAAGGGCGCGCAGGCGCGCCAGACCTTCTTCGACGCTCAACCGGCCGGCGGAGATCGCTTGCAGGATGTCATCGCGCGTTTCCTGTCGCGATGTCTCCGGCATGGGCGCCGGCTCGTCCTGCAGCGCTTCGATCACCTCTTCGAGCTTGGCGCGCACCGTCGGGTAAGAAACACCAAGCGAGCGTTCGACTTCGCTCAAGTTGCCGCGACTGCGAACGAAGAGACGCAAGAAGGTCTGCTGGTCGGCCGTCAGACGGCCGAAGACGCCGAGCGACCAGCGCCCGCGAATCGTCGTGTCACACTCCTGACAGTTCAGCTCTCGAATATCCAGTACGTGCCCGCAGGTGGGGCAATGAGACGGTGCTTTGTACACGTTCTACCTCCTGTTGGGGATCATATTAGGGCGATTCATTCCCAATGTCAAGAGAATAATAAGAATTGGATCAGAATCACTCGAAGATGGCATGAGATTGCTATTCATCTTGGGGCGAGGGGACAATCGCATGAGGGGAGTAGGGTGAGAGCAGAGCGGACGGCAAAAATGAGTGATGGCGTCAATTGTGCTTAGAGCAAGAGGAGTTCGCAGCGCGGGTGTGCCGCTGGGGCCTGCCCGCCGCACATGTACGTTCGGCGGATGAGAGGGCTTATGGCGATGAATCGTCACTCGGTGCAACGACAGCGGATCGGCCCCGCGGTTCGCCGTCTGCGCCGTTTAAAAGGACTGACACTGGATCAACTGGCGGAGGCTGCGGCCGTTTCGCCATCGCATCTGAGTCGTCTGGAGCGGAGCCAGACATTGCCGAGTTTCCCGGTTATGGCGAAGATCGCCGATGCGCTCGAGGTGGATGTCAACGAGTTCGTGCGACTGGAGCACGATGTCACACACCTGGACGACGAACTGGCCTGGTACCTCGGAATGCTGGCGCTGCCCGACGAGGCCAACCAGGAACTCTTCGGCTTGACGATCGAGACCCGTCGGGCGCTGGTCGATTGTCTCAATCAGTTGACGCAGTTCGAACTGACCCCGCACGACGTACAGGAGCAGATCGAGCAAGCGATTGGATCGGGTTCCGAGGCGACGCTGGCGGAGCTGGCGCCGCTGGTTGAGCGGTCGGGTATGGACTCGATCGGTCTGATGCGGGCGCTCCTGACGCTCAGCATGGTCGATGGGCGACAGGCGATGCTCATCGCCGGACCAAGCCTCTTGCCGATTTCCCAGGGGAACGAACTGCTCGAGCCGTATCGCTGGGCTTTCCCCGAGGCACCGCTCGATCCGATTGCCGGACAATGGTGGCGATCGGCAGGTAGGTCGGCCGGCGGTCGCTCGTCGTCTGATCGGCCCTCGCGTATCGTCATCAGCGTGCAGGCGCTGGCATCCGGCCTGGGAACCACGATCGCCCATTCGGTGCGCTCGGTGATCGATCAGGATGAACTCGTCGAGGTCGGCATCACGGAGCGGCAGCTGGGGAGCGTGAACCTGGCACTGGCCGGCGGATTCGGCGTGGCCGAGCAACTCGTCTCGCGTCGCGGCGCCAAAGGCGGGAATCACGTCGCGCTCTGGATTGGCGCGGAGCGGGTAGTCGCGGCGCTCGACCGAACGATAGATGGCATCTGGCAATCGCTCTCGTCGGCGGAACGCGATCCGGGGACTGTT
>JAICWZ010000357.1 GCA_025966355.1 Thermomicrobiaceae bacterium | reverse complement strand
CTGCGGCGATTGACGATCAACGAACGACGATGGATGTGATCACTGCTCTGCTGCATCATCTGATTTGGATGGCTCGGCAGCCATCCGCTCGGTCACGACGTTCAAGAGATCCCGCGCGGCGATGCCGGCGCTCGACCGCGAACCGTCTTCACGCACGTAGTGCTGAATAATCGCCAGCTGGCCGTGATCCGGACCGGAACGGATCGCATTCAGGAGTTTGCGGTGGAGCGCGACGAGATCATCGGTTTGCCAGTGCATCTCCTCGACGCCCCGGATATAGAGCGCGCCGATCTGCCCGCTGAGACTCGACCAGAGTTCGAAGAGACGTGGCATGCCGGCCAGCCGTACCAACCTGGCATGGAATTCGAGATCGATCGTTACTAGGCGCGGAAACTCCGTGGGCAGGTCGCAGTCGCTCATTTCGTCGAGCAGCTGTTCGAGGTCGTTGATGAGGGCGTCATCTAGATGCTCGTAACCGACCGTGACCGCGTAGGCTTCGAGGAGGGCGCGCGTGTAGCCGAGATCGAGCGCATCCGCGCGCGAGAGACGCGTCACGAATGTCCCGCGGCGCGGTTCGCTCGCGACGAGCCCCTGCCGTTTCAGCATGAGGAATGCTTCACGAACGGTGGTGCGGCTCACGTTGAGCTGCTCGGCGATCGCCGTCTCAACCAATCGCGATCCTGGCTGAACCTGACGGGTCAGGATGGCCTCCTCCAGGCTCTGATAGACGTCGTCCACAATGCGTAACCGGCTGGGTCGACGCAATTGCGTTTCTTCAAGTGCTTTCAACAAACCCACCTAACGAACAAGCTGGAATAAGACAACCCAACACAAGCGCATGTGCGCAAGATTGATCCCTACTATGCATTGGCGAACCTGCACGGCGCCACCGGTAACGCGCTGTCGGACCTTTGACGTGGTGTCTCCGGGTCGAATGCCGAGAATAGCCGAGATCGACTGTGGACTGTCGACATTTTCTATGCTAGCATGTCATTCAACGCAGTCAAGAGCCAGAGCGGTAACCAGTCGATTGCTCGGGGATGGGTCAGCCAGAACTCGTTCGAAGCGGTAGTGACGCCGTAGAACCTACTGGATTGTCCGCGACACGATGTCGTGATTCGCGAGGAGGGGTTACGATGGAGTTCAACCTGTTCGGACCAGCATCCGAGGATAACGCGCCTCGGCCGGCAACGCGCATGTTCTCGCGACGCCACGTGCTCCGAACCGCCGCCGGCGCCGGTGCGTCACTCTCGATCCTGGGGCTGTTGGCCGCCTGCGGTAGCGGCAGCGACAATAAGACCGCTACCTCGGCCGGCTCGACTAGTGCTTCGGGTTCCGGCGCCTCCACGCCGTCAACCGGCGGGTCGTCTGCCGCGTCGCCAACGACTGGCGGTACGTCATCGACCGCGACCTCCTCATCGGCTACGGCCAACCAGGGCGGTGAACTCTTCTACGCGCTGGCCAACAAGATCGATACGCTCGATCCGACGATTACGACTTTCTCGGATGTCGTGCGTGTCGCGTTCCACCTCTTCGATCCGTTGATTTGGGAGGCGAAGGCAGGCGAGTTCATCCCCGGCCTGGCCGAGAAGTGGGACGTCAACGACGCCGCCGACGAATATACCTTCCACCTGCGCACCGACGTGAAATTTCATGATGGCACCCCCTTCAACGCCGACGCCGTCAAGTTCACCTTCGATCGCATCGTCGATCCGGCCTCGAAGTCACAGGTTGCCTTCTCGCAGATCGGGCCGTACGACAGCAGCACGGTGTCCGATCCGGCGACGGTCGTCGTCAAATTCAAGAAACCGTACGCGCCGTTCCTCAGTTCGGTCGCGCAGGTGCTGCTGGCGCCGCTCTCCCCCACTGCCGTGCAGAAGCTCGGCGCGGATTTCGGCAACCAGCCGGTGGGAACCGGCCCGTTCAAGTTCGACTCCTACAAGACCGACAACGTCATCCGTATGGTCAAGAACCCCGACTACAACTGGGCGCCGTCGATGTTCAAGCATCAGGGCCCGCCGAACCTCGACGCCATCAGTTGGCGCATCATCCCCGAGTCCGCGACCCGCGTGGCGGCCCTGCAGTCGGGCGAGGTGCAGTTCATTCAGGATGTCCCGACGCAGGACTACAGCAACCTGAAATCGAGCAGCTCGATCGGCATTCTCGAAGGCGTCATGGCTGGTTCCGGTTGGTCGATGATGATCAACGTGACGAAGGCGCCGACCGACGACGTCAAGGTGCGCCAGGCGCTGGAGTGGGGTGTCGACAAGGTCGGCATGATCAAGGCGATCTGGCAGGGGCTCTATCAACCCGCCTCAAGCCCGCTCACATCCGTCACCTTTGGTTACGATCCGAAGACGAAGGACGTCTACAAATACGACGCGGACAAAGCAGGTCAACTGCTCGACGAAGCGGGCTGGACGATGTCGGGCGATACGCGCAAGAAGGACGGTCAGAGCCTGGCGTTGGACGTCTACTACCGCTCCGATAATCCTGATTTCGTCGCCATGGCGACGTTCCTCCAGAGTATGTACCAGCCGCTCGGGATCAAGCTGAATCTGAATGGCCTGGCCCAGGCGGGCTACTTTGATGCGGTTCGGGCCGGCAAGCACAACCTGCAATTCTGGTGGGAGCCGGCGACCGACCCGGATATCGTGCGCGAGCTGCTCTACGGAGCGAACGCCGATGGCGGCACGAACCGCAACCGCTACAAGAACGCCGAGATGGACACGCTGATCGACGAGGCGGCCGGTACGACCGACGCGGCCAAGCGCACCGAACTCTATTCGCAGATCCAGATGAAGGTGTTGAACGAAGCCGTCATGGTCTTCTTCTCCGATCCGACCAACGTCTTTGCCTACCAGAAGTCGAAGGTGCAGGGTGCCATCATCGACTGGTCCGCGACCTATCCCTTCTTCTACGACGCGTCGCTTTCGAAGTAAGTCTCCAGCGGGTGCCGGGCGGTTCAGCCAACCATCCGGCACCACGCAAGCGGCGACGCCCTGGGAGGAGCAACGGTGTTCAAATACGTTCAGCGCCGCCTGATACTCGCCGTCCCGACGATTTTTCTGACGTCGATCGTCGTCTTCCTCATGCTGTTT
>JAICWZ010000439.1 GCA_025966355.1 Thermomicrobiaceae bacterium | reverse complement strand
GCCAGCAACGACATCGCCTGGTCGCTCATCTTGCGGCAGCGCCAGCCGTTGCGCAGCGCCCCGAGAAGGAACGTGACGAACGCAACGAGTGCAAAGATGCCATCTTCGGCCCAGATCAAAACGAAGCGGTTGTGGACCGTATAGAGCCAATCCGCGTTGAATTCGGGGGTCGCATAGTTATGGATATTGATCCCGAAGTTATTCGCGCCCACCCCGAAGAGCGGATGCTGCTTGATCATATGGAAGGCGAGACGAATGAGCGGAATGCGCGAGTCGGCGGAGCCGGCATCGTTGGTCAAGAAGCGCGCCAGGATCTCATTCCGCAAGAAATAGATGACGATGGCCGCGCCAGTGACTACCAGCACCGGCGCCATACCGGGGATCCAACCGCGATACCATGCGTAGCCGATGACAATGGCGCACGAAACGCCGACCGCGATCCAGCCGCCGCGTGATTGCGTCAGCACGAGCGCGATCGTGCCGAAAACGAATGCGCCGGCCGCGATTAGCCGGTAGATTCGCCGCACCTGTGACAGCGCCAGCGCCAGGATCGGGGCCAGCAACAGATCGAGGAAGGCCGCGGCCGCGTTCGGCCCGCCAACCGTTCCACCGACGCGCGAGAGCGGTTCGCTCCCAACGGTCGCTGGGTCGATCTGCGTTGAGATTCCGGCGAACTTGAACGTTTGGCCGGTCCCATACGTCGCGAGCATGATGAGGCTTTCCAGCAGCACCGCGACCGCCAGTACCGTAACCAGGTAGACGACGTCATCGCGGCTTCTCACCGTGCTCGCGATATAGATGAAGATGAGAAGCGACTGCAGGAGCATCCAGATCTCGAAGAAGGAGAGCGATTTGCTGGACGCCTGTGTGATCGAGAAGATCACGAAGCCGATGTAGATCGCCAGCGCGGCGGCCGGTCGCAGCCAGGGGCGCGTCCCGTTGCCACGGCGAGCCAGCGCGTTACCGATCCACATCGCGTAGAGCATCGGAATCGCGAGCGTCGTCACCGAAATGCCGAGGCCGCCGAGCGAGCCAAGCTTGGCCGCATCGAGGTTGTAGTAGAGATGGCGGCCGATACTGAACGGCACATCGAAGACGAGCGCCAGTAAGAGCAGCCGGCGCACGTCGCCGACGACGACTCCGATCGACGGCACCATCGCGACGACGGCCAGTAACGGCGCCCAGTGTGACGAGAGCGTAGCCAGGCCGACGGTATAGATTCCGAAGCCGAGGCCGACAGCGATCGCGAGCACCCCTGGTCGCGCGGCAATACGCGCCAGTGGCGAAGCGAGCCGGTCGAGCTCAACACGCTTTTCGTTTGTTGTGAGCTCGCCCAGCCCGCTGATCTTCACTCGTCGTTCCTTCTACGCTCGCTTCGTTCCTCGTCGGCCAGGTTAGTCCGCGGACAGCCTGGTGTCGGCCGTCCCGTGGATGCCGCCGAATTCGTGGATGGCGGCGGCGACGTATTCGATCTGCTCGTCGGTCAATTCCGCGTACATCGGCAGCGACAGCATCCGCAGCGCGTCACGCTCAGCCACCGGGAAATCGCCCTCCTTCAGGCCGAGGTCCTGGTAGGCCGGCTGCATGTGAATCGGAATTGGGTAGTGGATACCGGTCGAAATGCCGCGCTCCGCCAGGAAGTCGCGCAACGCATCGCGATGATCGGTGCGAATCGCGTAGAGATGCCAGACCGGTTCGACTTCGGGCATCTGCGGCGGGAGTTCCACGCCGCTGCCCCGCAACAACTGGCCGTAGAGATCGGCATGGCTGCGACGAGCGGCGTTCCAGCCGGCCAGGTACTGCAGCTTGACCTTCAATACCGCCGCTTGCAGCGTGTCGAGCCGGTTGTTGTAGCCCTGCACCGCGTGGTGATACTTGGCCGTCTGGCCGTAGTTGCGCAGCAGCTGGATCGATTCACGCAGCTCCGGGTCGGACGTCACGATCATGCCTCCGTCGCCATACGCTCCGAGGTTCTTGGCAGGGTAGAAGCTGTAGGCAGCGGCATCGCCGAACGTACCGGTCGTCTTCCCCTTGTAGGTCGCGCCGTGCGACTGGCAGGCGTCTTCGATGACGAAGAGGTTGTGCCGCTTGGCCATCGCCATGATCGGGTCCATGTCTTCCGGATGCCCGAAGAGATGAACCGGCATGATCGCCTTCGTCTTCGGCGTAATCGCGCGCTCGAGCTTCTCCAGATCGAGCGTGTACGTCTCCGGATCGACATCGACGAGTACCGGCGTCGCGCCGACGCCCGAGATCGTCAATGCGGTCGCGATGAACGTATTGGCGCTCGTGATCACCTCGTCGCCGGGGCCGATCTTCAGGCCTCTGAGCGCCAGCATCAGCGCCGACATCCCGGAATCGACGCCGATCGCGAACTCGGTTCCGATGAACTTGGCGAAATCGGCCTCGAACTGCTCCAGCGCCTGACCGAGAATGAAGTCGCCGCGCTCCAGTACCTTCTTGATCGCCAGGTTGACTTCCGACTCAATCGACGCGTACTGCGCGTGCAGATCGACGAACGGAACCGACATCCGTGCTGTCTGTGGCTGAATCGTCATTGGAACATACCTCCCATAG
>JAICWZ010000578.1 GCA_025966355.1 Thermomicrobiaceae bacterium | reverse complement strand
TGCGGCCGCCGCCCATGCGGCCAATTGACTTGGTCGGGAGGTCGAGAAACGTCGCCAGACGCTCTATCCATTGGTCCAAGAGCTGGCGCCGATGCACGAGCACCAACGTATTGACGCCGCGCTGAGCGATCAGCCAGGCCGCGACAACTGTCTTGCCGAACGCGGTCGTGGCGGCCAAGACACCCGTGTCGTGCTTCAGCATCGCCTCCGCCGCGCGCATCTGCTCTGGTCGGAGCTCGCCTTGGAAGGTGGCATGCAGAGGGTGTCCGGTGAAACGTTCGTCGCGGATGACCGGACGAATATTCAAGTCGATCAACACGTCATGTACGTCTTCGAGGCATCCGCGCGGCAAGCTAATGTGTTGTGAGTGTTCTTCAGCACATCCGATGATCCTCGGCTTGGCGTAGGTCGAAAGGCGCATCGCCTGGGTCTTGTAGAACTCAGGATTCTGGAACGCGGCGACACGCAGCAACCGGTTTCGAAGGCCCGGAGCCAAACCGTCTTTGGCGATGTAGACCTCGTTGCCGAGGATCAGTTCAAGCGAACGAGGAAGCTCACCCACAATCGGTGGCTCCGCCCGCCGACGCGACGGCAGCGCGGCCCACGGTGCGGGTTCGTCATCCTCCGCCGGCGGAAGGCGCACGCCAAGAACGCGTCCACGTCGATCTGCGTCGCGCGCGATCTCTTCCAGATGCGCGCGTCCGATGCGCTGTACGGTTGAGAGAAATGCCCATTGATCGCGATGTGGTA
The DNA here is from genome assembly GCA_025966355.1 of Thermomicrobiaceae bacterium. Classification (GTDB taxonomy): domain Bacteria; phylum Chloroflexota; class Chloroflexia; order Thermomicrobiales; family Thermomicrobiaceae; genus CALAGB01. Next base: position 972 of record JAICWZ010000578.1, on the reverse strand, counting down.
CGCCCTGCTCGTCAAGAAAGACGCTGTTGCCGTCGCCGCGGGGGTGTTTCTGCAACGGCAGCGCGATCAGATTGCCGAATCCTCCGTGGGGCAACGTGTCCTGATTCGGGAAGAATCGGTCGTACGAGTCGAAGCCGATGTCCGGCCGTCGCTCCATCGTCTCCGTCAGGATGTAGGAGCCGACCTTTCGTGCAAGTGCCGCAGGCACGGCCTCTTCGAACAACAGCCAGACGTGACCGCCACGGCCGGATCGTGACCGCTCCAGCACGGCAGGGACATCCATTCGACGGCAGGTCTCCATGAATGCCGTTGAGTCGTCCAACCAGTCGCCCTTGTCGAAATCAACAGCCAAAAAGAAGCACGTCTCGTCCAAGAGCATCGGATAAACACCAGCCACGAACCGCTGTCCGGCGTCGTCACACCCGGACAGGTGCCACCGAATCACGTCGTCGGTCACGGGGAGGAAGCGACGATTCGGACACTCGGCGCACTTGATGCGCGGCTTTTCGCAGATGCCTCGCACCCATTCGTTCGCGCAGGCGGGCGCATACCCTGACTTTCCCGTCTTCCGGCTCTCGAATCGCCGCGGATACACGTCTTCACGCCCGCGAAAGAGAGAGCGGAAAAGTGCGATCTTTTCGTCAGATGAGGAGAGGTGATGAACGGGACCTGGAATCTGATCCACAGAATTCGCTCGCCTTGGACTTGCGGCGATGATGTCATCGTCCGGACGACGCAATCAACCGATCAATCGTCGGCTTCGTGAATCAGTGTCCGACCAGGACGGCGGGTAGCGTCGAGGGTAGCACTTTGCTTCGAAGAGCTTGCGGGATGGACCAGTCGCGACCGACGGAGGCGAGAAATCTCGAACGATTCTGGATGAAGGCCGGATTTGAGGTACCGACCACTCGGTTCCGAGGCTCGATACTGAACGAGGAACCGAGTGACCGCCCAGACTGAGCACGAACGACC
>JAICWZ010000267.1 GCA_025966355.1 Thermomicrobiaceae bacterium | reverse complement strand
GTCCGAGGGCGGTCGCCCCTCGCGCACGTCGGCCAGGTAGGCGGGAATCTGATCGAGCGAGGTCGGTCCGCCGTAGGCCATCAGGAGGACACCAATGGTCGTATCTGGATGTTCTGAACGCTCGTGCACGATTTCTCTCCCCCACGATGGCCGGACGGCGCTCAACCCCGTTCGGTACGTTGATGCACCAACTCCGTGACAAACTGAACGTTTTCGACCGGTGTTTGCGGCAAGATGCCGTGTCCCAGATTGAAAATGTGGCCGTCGCGACCGGCGGCCTGCTCCAGGATCGCGTCGACCTGCCGCTCGATTTCGGCACGCGGCGCGAAGAGGAGAACCGGATCAAGGTTCCCCTGCACGGCGCGGTCATATCCGATGCGTTTCCAGGCACGATCGAGATCGACTCGCCAGTCGACGCCGACGACATCGGCCCCGGTTGATGCGAGCAGATCGAGCAGGCCGGATGTACCGGTGCCAAAAATGATGACCGGAACGTCGAGCGCTTGCAGCGATGCGACGATCCGCTGGGTGTGCGGCAGGACGTGCGCCCGATAGTCGCGCGGGCTGAGCGCACCGGCCCAGCTATCGAAGATCTGCACCGCCCGCGCGCCCGCTTCGACCTGCCCGCGCAGGTAGCGGCTCGTCATATCGGCGAGCCGTTCCATTAGGAGCGTCCAGGTCTCCGGTTCGCCGTACATCAGCTGTTTGGTGCGCAGATAGTTGCGCGAGCTGCCGCCCTCGATCATGTAGCTGGCAACGGTGAAGAGCCCACCGGCGAAACCGATCAGCGGCAGATCGCCCGGCAGTTCGCGCGTGACCAGCCGGATCGCCTCGAGCGTGGCCGGCACTGCCGCTTCGGGGTCGAGCACGCGCAGCCGTTCGATATCGGCACGGGTGCGAACCGGATTGTGGATGACCGGCCCCTCGCCCGCCGCGAATTCGAGATCGATCCCCATCGGCACCAGTGGTAGCAGGATATCGGCGAAGATGATGGCTGCGTCGACATCGAGTCGCTTGATCGGCTGCAATGTCACTTCGGCCGCCAGCTCCGGCTGTGCGCAGATTTCGAGGAGCGTGTGCTTTTCCCGTAGTGTGCGGTATTCGGCCATATAGCGTCCTGCCTGGCGCATGAACCAGACGGGAGTCCGATCGACCGGCTGTCGACGACAGGCGCGCAGAAAGCGAGATGTCGTTTCAGTCAAAGCGCGTGCTCCAGACGTTCACAGGCCGAATCGACCCACTCCAACGCCCGATTCTACCATCCTGCCTGGCCTGGAAAGCCGGGAATCTCATGCGGAAACCGGGGTGGGCTATACTGCCCACGACTGAAAGGAGTATCCACCATGAGCGAGCAGCAGACGTCGTTCGAGCCTCGGTTTTACGACCTTTCCGAGGTCCGTCCGTTCTCACCCCTGGCCGGCTTTCAGATGCAGGCCGTCGTCGGCGGCGCCATGATGGCGAACTGGGTGCGGATCGAGCCGAATCAACTGATGCCGCGGCACCAGCATCCACAGGAGCAGCTCGGCATCATGCTCGAAGGGACGCTGGAACTGACGATCGGCGACGAGACACGCGTCTTGAAGCCGGGGCACGCCTACACGATTCCGGGCAACGTGCCGCACCACGCCACAACCGGCGAAGACGGCTGCCTCGTCCTCGATATCTTCAGTCCCATCCGTGAGGACTATGCGGCGCAGGCTCGGACCGCGAACGAACAGGACTGAGGGACCATAGTCGTCCGAAGCGACGCGATTTAGGCTTCAGGCGAAGAAACACGAGCCGGTTGACGACGGCCGGACCCAATATGAAGCGGCGGCTTGCGATCACGGTTGACACATATTGGGCACAATGATATGCTCATACCGCGATAGAGGTTGCTCCCAAGGGAGTGAGAAGGCGGGCCGAAACGGCACATGGGTGAGCTCATTGTGGGCCGGCCGGCGCTCAAACTTGAATTCGCGGTGTCCGTGGTACTGGATCTGACCTCCGCGATTTCACTGGTCTACCGGGCAACAGATCCGCGACGTTTTGAGCGCTGGTTAGTCGACGCACGACAATCGCTAGACCCTGAGGTTCAGCACGAGCTTGATACGTTGCTCGGCTTTTCCGGTCGGTTGCTCTACTTTATCGAAGAGCTTCTGGTGTCGTATGACCCGTTCGAACCGTCGCGTCTGAGTGAGGGATTTGACGATTTCCTTGCGCATCTGGAGGGCCTGCCACCACACGAATACAAGTCGATGGTGGCACAGTCCGTGCTTAGAGTCTATCGAGACCGAGGCGTAACAGAGACGCCGCCAATGAATGGCGATCGAGATGATTGGCGGACGTTTCTCGAACCAGGCATAACCCGAGCCGATCTGGACGAGGTTGTTGATCTGGTTCTGGCACCTGAACAATTGAAAGTGCGTACCGTCAATCTGATCCGACGGTTCTGGCAGGAATGCTACGCTCCAGAGTTCGAGCGGGCACTTCCGGAGATGCGCCGGGCGCTGCGACAAGCGCGTTCGACGACCTACCCGGGTGTGGGCGTTGCGTTCTCGGAGTTGAGTGGCCATCGCTTGCCGGAAGAGGTGCAGCTGGCATTGCCGCACGTCGAGCGTGTGACATTCTGCCCCTCGTATCATCTCGGGAACTTCGTGCAGTTCATTCTTTACGCGCCCGAGCTGATTCTCTACTTCAACTGCCAGCGCGCCAGTGCCGTCATTCAGCCGGAGCAGGATTCGTCCGCATCTCCCGATCTTCTTCCTGGCCTGCGGGCGTTAGCCGACGGAACTCGACTGCGCATCATCGAGATGCTGCGCGGCGGGGAACTGTACGCACAAGAGGTCGTTGGGCGTTTGGGCATCAGTCAGTCGGCGGTTTCGCGCCACCTGGCGATGCTGGAAGCCGCGGATATCGTGAACGTGCGGCCGTCCAACGGCATGAAATACTACGCGATCAATGCTCGCCGTCTTCGGCAACTGGCTGAAGAACTTGAGCGGATCGGTTAGCGACCTGGCCTTTCGAGGCTGGTCACGTTAACAAAACAACTTCCCAGCGCGTCGTAAGACGCGCGCTGAGGGTCAACCGCGTCATGGCCGGTTGTACAGCCGCTCGGCACCATGTGAATGGGATGCCAGGCTTTACACAACCCCTTGATTTCCTCAGATGAACGGTTGCAGCAATGCCGCCGTTTCCACGGAAACCCTCATTTGGAGGCTTGGTCCGATCGGCCAGGACCGAGCTCACAAAACCTCTATAGACGGTTGGCCTATCTGGCGATGAGGGGCGCGTTCCCAAAACTGGGAACCGCCCCTCGTCTCTATTTAACGGCGATTTGCGTGGCGACAAAGAAGATCTTCTGTCGCAGAGGCGCAGAGAGCGCTGAGATTTCTAAAAATAAAGAACTTTGCGCTCTCTGCGCCTCTGCGCCTCTGCGCCTCTGCGAGAGTTAATTCATTTCTCCTCTACACAATCGACGTTGCTGTAACCGGAGCGGAAGCTGGCTGAGCGGGCTGCTTCCGGCTCGAAGCTGTGGCGAACGACGCAGCCGGCGTCATTGCCGAGCAGGTGAATCGAAATCGATGCCTCGGGCGAGGTTGTCGTCACGCGATGAATATCGCCATCGGGCGGCAGCAGCGCGTAGAACTCACCGGCCTTCAGTTCCCGTTCTTCGGCCAGCTTCAGCCGCGCGTCGCCCGCGTCCGGATCGCCGTCCTGCAGCGCATAAACTTCTTCATGCTGCTCACCGCGGTAGAGACCGACCAGCCCCCAGGCGAGATGATCATGCACCGGTGTGGATGAACCAGCCGGCACGACCAGCGAAAAGAGCGTCAGTGATTTATCGGCCGACCGATAGAGCAAATACTGGCCGATGCCGCCGCCCATCCCACTTGCCAGATACGGCTCTGAAAATTCTTGCGGTAGCCAGCCATC
>JAICWZ010000006.1 GCA_025966355.1 Thermomicrobiaceae bacterium | reverse complement strand
GATGATCTGACGCTGGTCAGCATTCACGCGCACGAAGAAGGCAAAGAGCGCTGGATACCGGCCGATTTCATCATCGAGTTCGCGCACGCCTGTGTCGATTCCGGGGCTGATATGGTCATCGGGCACGGTCCGCATCTGCTGCGTGGCCTGGAGATCTATAACGGCAAACCGATCTTCTATTCGGTCGGCAACTTCATCTTCCAGTACGAGTACATGGAGCGGTTCCCTGCGGACGATTATGAAACGCTGCACGCGGACCCGAGCAAGAGCGCGCCCGAAGTGATCCGGCAACTCTCGGCCGACGATACGCGCAGCTTCCCCGCCGACCGTCGTTACTGGGAGACGGTACTGCCGTTGGTCACGTTCGAGGATCGCCAGCTGCGCTCGATCCAGCTGCGTCCGGTCTCGCTCGGTTTCGGCGTGCCCTGGCCCGATCGCGGCACGCCACGGCTGGCGACGCCCGAGGTTGGCGCCGAGATCCTCGATTGGATGAGCGAGCTGTCGGAGCCGTTCGGCACGACGCTCCAGGTCGTCGACGGCGTCGGGCACGTAAAGATCGACTAGCGCGGGGAAGAGGGGAAACACGATGCGCATCGCGATTGGCGGAATCTCGCACGAGAGCAGCACGTTTGCGACGGTGCCGACCGGACTCGATGATTTCAAGTTGCGTAGCGGAGCCGTCGGGCCGGAACTGATCCAACGCTTCAGCGGTACGAAGACGCCGATTGGCGGCTTTATCGACGCAGCGCGCGTCGCGAACTATGAACTGGCGCCGATGATGTTCGCCTCGGCCACACCGGGCGGGCCGGTCACGGCCGAAGCGACCGAGGTGCTGACCGGCCAGTTGGTCGACGGACTGAAAGCGGCGCTCGCGGACGGACCGCTTGATGGCGTCATGCTGGCGTTGCATGGTGCGATGGTGTCCGACCTCGATGACGACGGTGAGAGCTACATCCTGCGCAAGGTGCGCGAGGTTGTCGGACCTGATGTGCCGGTTATCGTCGAACTCGATCTGCACGGCAATATCACGCAGGAGATGGTCGATCTCGTCTCGATGCCGGTGGCGTACGACGAATACCCGCACAACGACCCGTATGAGCGCGGCTACGAAATCGGCCTGCTCATGCCGCGTATCGTGCGTGGCGGCGTGAAGCCGACTCCAGTGCTGGTCAAGATTCCGCTGATCTCATCGCTCCAGCGGCAGCACTCGTATGCTGAACCGATGCTGAGCGTCAAGCATCTGGCGCGCGATATCGAGAACGAGCGTGGCGTCCTGAATGTCAGCTATTTGCCCGGCTTCGCCTGGGCCGACATCGTGCCCAATAATTTCAGCATCATCGTGACGACCGACGACGAACCAGCGCAGGCGCGACGGCTCGCCACTCAGCTGGCGGACTACATCTGGTCGCGGCGCGACGAGTTCATCGCCAGGCCGGTGCCGGTCGATGAGGCGGTACGCCACGCGATGGAAGCGTCGGAGGGGCCGATCGTGCTGGCCGACATTGGCGACAACCCGGGTGGCGGCGCGCCGGCCGATGGCACCATTCTGCTCGAAGCGTTGCTGCGGCTCGGCGCGACCAACGCGGTCGCCGTGCCGATCAACGACCCGGAATCGGTCGAGCGAGCTTTCGCGGCTGGAACCGGTAACGCGGTTTCGTTGCACCTCGGCGCTAAAGTCGATACCTTCCATGGCACACCGCTCGACGTCTCCGGTCGCGTCGTGCTGCTGAGTGACGGCCTTTTTGTCCATCGCGGCCTGATGAGCACCGGCGTCGAAATGAACATGGGACCGACGGCGGTCATTGAACTCGATGGCGCCAATGGCGGGAAGGTGCAGGTCGTTGTCACCACGCACCGTTACCAGCCGACCGATCTCGAAGTCCTGCGCAGCCAGGGGATCGAGCCGACTTCACGACAGATCATCGCCGTCAAGTCGTCGGTACACTTCCGCTCGGCCTTCACGCCGGTCGCCAAAGAGATCATCGAGGTCGATACGCCCGGTCTGACCAGCCCGCGCCTCGACCGGCTCGAGTTCCACAAAATCGTGCACCCGGTCTACCCCTTCGAGCGCGATATGGAATGGAAGGCGTAGAAAAAAGAACGCGCCCGCCAACAGGTGGGCGCCTTACGGGGGTTTGGGGAACTGGAAATCGATGTGCTATTTCTTCGCCTCGTCGTTGGCGAAGAGGGCTGACGATAGATAGCGCTCGGCGAGATCGGGGAAGACCGTCACGATGATCTTGCCCTTGTTTTCCGGGCGCTCGGCGATGCGCGACGCCGCCGTGGCGTTGGCACCGGCCGAGATGCCGGTGAGGATGCCTTCTTCCTTCATCAACCGTTTAGCCATGGCGACGGCATCGAGGGTCGAAACAAGCACCGTTTCGTCGATGACATCCGTGTTGAGCACTTCGGCCAGGAAGCCGGGCGAGGTTCCCTGGATGCCGTGGCTCCCCTTGCGGCCTTGCGAAAGGACCGGCGATTCTTCCGGCTCGACGGTGATGATGCGGATCTTCGGGTTGTAGGCTTTGAGCCCTTCACCGACGCCGCTGATCGTGCCGCCGGTGCCGAAGGCGGCGACGAAGATATCGACCTTGCCGTCGGTATCCTCCCAGATCTCGCGAGCGGTGCCGATACGGTGCGCCTCGGGGTTGGCCGGATTCCAGTGCTGACGCGGCATGAAGGCGGAGGGGAGCGAGGCGGCGATCTTGTTCGCCTCCTCGATGGCACCCGGTGTGCCGCCCTCGGCCGACGTGACGACGACTTCGGCCCCGAGCGCGCGCAGCATGGCGATGCGTTCCGGGCTATTGCGCGCTGAGACGGTGATGATCAGCTTGTAGCCCTTGATCGCCGAGACCCAGGCTAAGCCGATGCCGGTATTGCCGCTGGTCGCTTCGACGATGACGGTATCCGGCTTGAGCACACCACGCTTTTCGGCATCGAGAATCATATTGAGCGCGATGCGGTCTTTGATCGAGAAGCCGGGGCTGAACGCTTCGATCTTGGCGTACACCGTCGCGTTTGAGCCGACGACCTTATTGAGGCGCACGAGCGGCGTATTGCCGACAAGTTCGGTCGCGTCATTCGCGATACGCATAGGCGTTCCTCTCTCGCTATCCCGGGTCTTCCACGTGAGGCTAAACCGCACGACCGGCGCGGCTATTCCCGACATCACGGCTGACGCTGGTCCGAGCGGCGGCTACTTTTCCTTGACCGGTCCCTTTTCGAGCGGCAGGTCGTCGCGGTTGCCCCATTCACCCCAGCTGCCGTCGTAGACCCGCACGTTCTTGACCCCCGATGTGAGGAGCGAGATGGCGGAATGGGCCGCGCGGACGCCTCCCTGGCAATAGGTGATGACCGGCGTATCGTCGTTGATGCCGACCGCTTCGCGTTGCTCTTTGACCTTCGCTTCGCTCACGAACGAGCGATCGCCGTTCCAGTCGAGGTTATCCTGCCAGAAGAGGTAATCGGCGTCGGGAATGCGGCCGCCACGCTTCGCTCGCACTTCTTCGCCGGTGAATTCCGACATCCGGCGAACGTCGAGGATCTTGGTTTTGCCGTCCTTCATGGCGGCCAGCACATCGTCGGCCGTGGCGACGATCTCGGGTCGTTCCGCGGAGCGCTCGATGGTGAATGTAGCTGGTTTGACCTCGGGGATCTCGCTGCTGGTCGGGCGGTTCTCAGCGACCCACTTGGTCCAGCCGCCATCGAGAATGCGCAGTTGCGACTCTTTACCGAAACGCGCCAGCACCAGCCAGACGCGCGAGCCGAAGTGCCCGCCCTCGTCGTCGTAAGCGATGATCCGCGTATCGTTGCCGATGCCGGCCCGGCTCATCGTCGCCTCAACCTTTTCCGGTCCGGCCATCGAGAAGGCGACCGAGTTTTCCGGATCGTTCAACTCATGCGACCAGTCGAAATGAACGGCGCCCGGTATATGTGCCTTGCGGTACTCTTCGGCGGCGTCGCGGCTATCGAAGTAATAACGGCAATCGAGGATGCGCAGGTTCCGGTCGTTCAGATGCTCTTCGAGCCAGTCGGTCGAAACGAGTACGTCCTCGCGAGTCCACGTCTGAGCCATCGGTGTTCTCCCCTGTCTCTAACGATACGCGTCCTGTTGCTAGTCTATAACGGACGTGGAACGGCATCTATCTGTCGGGAGACACGCCTCGCGCATTCGCGCATCGGCCGGGTGTCATCAATGACACCCCTACGGAGTGGAATTAGTTGCATACCAGAAAATCCCACGTAGGGGCGTGATTCATCACGCCCGGCGCGCCCCATGAGGCGGCGCCCGTCCTCCCCAGGTCGGCCAGCGCAACCGTTACGGTTCATGCTGATCGCTGGATCGCCGCTACTTCCCCTTCTTCCAGCGCAACCAGCTGGCAAATTCGGCGATCTGCTCGATCTCGGTGCGATCGAGGCCCTCGGTCGGGATATTGGGTGGCGGCTGTGGCTCTTCGAGGCGGTCGGCGATCAAGCGGAGCAGGTCGGCGAGCGGCAGGTCGAAGGCGCGCGCCAGCTGTTCGAGGGTAGCACCGGAGGGTTCTTTCTGGCCATGCTCCAGCTCGCTCAGGTAGGCGAGCGAGATGCTGGAGGTCTCGGCCAAACCGCGCAGGCTCCAGCCGCGTTCGGAACGGCAGACGGCGATCGTCTGGCCGATCGCGATGCGATAGCGTGATCCTGGATCAGGGGTGTTTTGCACCGGCGCTCCCTCGCTCGAGTCGATTATACGGACGGGCAGGCGCTGTGCGGGTCGCGAACGGTCGGGTAGACTCTGATCTGGTGTCGATACGAGGAGCGCGGGTGATTTTGGTAACGATTGAGCGTCTAAACGAGCGAGTGCGGGCGACGCGCGGGCCGCAATTTCGCCTTCCCAGACGCTTCGAGGTCGCCTCATTCGCCAACTTCGTCATCGACCCGGCCTTCCCCGAGCAGCGCGACGCGATCTCCAGGATCAGGCAATTGATCGAGGCGCCGGAGCCGGGCGCCTCGCGCCTGCCCTGGCGCAAGAAGCCGCCCGCGCTCGACTACCGTGGCGTCTATCTTGACGGTCCGCCCGGCATCGGCAAGACGCACCTGCTGGCGGCTGCCTTTCACCTGGCGGACGAGCCGAAGCTCTTCGCCACCTTCGACGAGTTTTCGGCGGCGGCCGGCACTCTTGGTATGGACCGCTTGCGCCAGTTGCTGGGCAGCCAGCGACTCGTCTGTATCGACGAGGTCGACCTGCGCGATCCGGGCAATATCATGCTGCTCACCTCGCTGGTGCGCGCCATGCTGGCGGGTCGGCCGCGCATTCTGGCGACCGCCAATGCTGACCCGACGGTCATGGATGCCGGTCATGGCTTTGCCGGCGCCTTTCAGCGCGAGCTGGGCGAAATCGCGACAGCGTTCGAGGTGCTTGGTATTGGGGGCGTCGATTGGCGGGAGAGCGGTGCGGCGGCTGAGCGGCACCTGCCGGTACGCGGCGATGATGAGCGAGTCGTCCGCTTTCGGGTCGATGAACTGCGGCGCTTTCTGGCGGCGACACACCCGATGTATGACGCTGCCTGGCTCGATGAGGTCGACCGGATTCAGCTCGACCGGCTGGAACCAATGGGTGATACCGATGAGGCGCTGCGCTTTGTACGCTTCATTGATCGCGTCTACGATCGCGATGTCGCGCTCGGCGTTGAACGGTTGAGCCTGTCGATCGACGATCTGCTGCGCGCGTTGCGTGACGACGCACGCTTTCGTTTGCATTTTGTGCGCTGCCGGTCGCGATTGAGCGAGTTGCTGGCGGCTGATCTGGCCGCAACGGAGCACGTTCCGGGAACGGCCGCCGGCTAGATCGGTTCGAGCCGAGAGGAGTCTTATGCGCGTCCTGATTACCGGGGGTGCCGGTTTCATCGGATCACATATTGTCGATCGCTTGCTCGCGAACGGCGATGAGGTGCTGGTCGTCGATGATCTATCCACCGGAAAAGCCGCCAATCTCGATCCACGCGCCGAACTGGTGCAGCTCGATATGGGTAGCGCACGCTTGATCGAGGTCGCCCGCGATTTCGCACCGGATGCCATCAGTCACGTTGCGGCGCAAGCGTCGGTCGCTGTTTCGATGACCGACCCCGTACGCGATGCCAACACGAATATCGTCGCCGGGCTGAACGTGTATAAGGCCGGACTTGAGGCGGGTGTCAAGCAGTTCGTTTACATCACAACCGGTGGCGCGCTTTACGGCACGCCGGATTACCTTCCCTGCGATGAAAAGCACCCGATCCGGCCCGAGAGCGCCTATGGACTGAGCAAATGGACGCTGGAGCAGTACCTGAAGATCCTGCTCCCGCCGGAAATCCCGCTCAAGGTGCTGCGGCTGGCGAATATCTACGGCCCGCGTCAGGATCCGTACGGCGAGGCGGGCGTGATCTCGATCTTTGCCGCGCGCATGATCGCGGAGGAGCCGGTCTATATCTTCGGTGACGGCGAGCAGACGCGCGACTTCGTCTATGTTGGTGACGTGGCGCGGGCGCACGGACTGGCGTTGCGGTCCGACGAGTCTTTGACCGTCAACATCAGCAGCGAGACACCGCTCTCGGTCAACGCGCTCTTCGAGTTGATGGCCGAAGAAACCGGCTATCCGCACGAGGCGATTCACCAGGAAGAGCGGCGCGGCGACATCAAGCACAGCGTCCTCGCGAATGGGCGGGCGCGTGCTGTACTCGGCTGGGAGCCGCAAACGGCCATGAGCGACGGTCTACGCGCCACGCTCGACTGGGTGCGCGGAAGCTAGGAGGCATGACGCCCTTGCCGGCACTCGTGGCGCCGCCTCCTCCGGTGTCGATCATGGCGATCGCCGCGCACCCCGACGATATCGAGTTCTGGTGCGCCGGGACGCTCATTCGGGCGATCGCCGGTGGAGCGACGGTGCGCCTATTGCTCGTCACCTCGGGTGATAAAGGGTCCAGTGATCCGGCGTCTATTCCGGCCGAGATCGCACGCCGGCGCGAGACCGAAGCGCTGGAAGCCGCAAACCTTCTCGGCTTGGCAGACGTTGCGTTTCTCCGGCATCCCGACGGTGAGGTCGAGAATACGCACGCGCTGCGTGGCGAACTCGTTTCCTGGATACGACGCTGGTCTCCGGCCGTCCTCTTCACCCACGATCCGGAGCACCCACTTCCGGCATACCTCAGCCATCGCGATCATCGTACGGTCGGTCGTGCCGCGTTGGATGCCGTCTATCCTCTGGCACGTGATCGGCTGAACTACCCCGAGCATGAAGCTGCTGGCCTGAAGCCACACGCGGTTGGAGAGGTTTGGCTCTTTGCCAGCAGCGCTGCCGATTCGTTCGTCGATATCGGCGCCAGCCTCGAACAGAAGATCGCAGCCCGTTTGAAACACACGAGTCAGACGTCCGATCCGGCTGCACTCCGGGAATCGTGGACGACGCGGGCAAGCGAGATCGGCGCCGCCTTCGGCGTTCCGGCGGAAGGCTTCACCGTGCTCCGGCATGATTGAAGCGGGTGAGGATAGGACCGTGTTGTCAACACACCGGCACGTCGCGACGCATGACGGGCACGAGATCTGGTTGCGTCAGCCTGGCTTTGAGTTCACACCGGTGATGCTGGGCAAGATCGCCTCCTACATTGCGCGAACGCCCGATGGTCGGTATACGGTCTTCGCCTTCATGTATTCCATGCTCGCGAGTCTGGAGGGCGCCGAACTCCAGGAGGATCGCTTGCTGGATGAGGCGATTCGTGTGATCGAGCAAACGATCGACCAAATGGCCACCACGCCTCAGCAGGACCGCACGTTCGAATACCAGGATGCTGCCTGGGTTGAGGTGCGTGATCCACAGTGGTGGATCAGTACGCGTTGAACGAACGAAAAGGCGACCGGCTCAACCGCGTGAGCGCTCGGGCAGATGAGCGGTGAGCATCGGCACCCGAGCCGTGCTCACCTGTGATGCGTGTTGCGCTCGCTTGTTGAGACGACTTCCGCCTTGCTGACCTCTTCCGGCGGCCGGACCTTCGCGAACATGCCGAGTAGAAGCAGATCGTATGCGCCCTTGAGCACGCCACCGATCACCAGCGGCCAGCCGAACGTTGACAGTCCGAGCAAATAGCCGGAAAGAAGCGGACTGGTGGCACTGGCCAGACTTCGTGGTACCGATGTGACACTCGCCGCCGCCGGTCGTTCGGCCGGAGTGACCACAGCCATCACATACGAGTTACGAGTTGGCACGTCCATCTGCGAGAGCATGCTGCGCAGCAGCAGGAATACGACCGCCAGCGGCAAGTTCGGCATGAACGCCACCAGCACCAGGAAGAGATTCGAGGGCAGGTGGCTGAAGACCATCGTTTTGATCAAACCGATACGCTCCGCCAGACGAACGGCGACGAGATAGGAGAAGGCCGAGCAGACTCCGGTCCAAAAGAAAATCGTGCCCGCGGTTGCCAGTGAGAGATCGAAGCGCTCGAAGAGCCAGAGCGCCAGGAGTGATTGCACCACGAAACCGCCACCGAACGAGTCGAGACTGAAGAGCGCTGCCAGGGTATAGACGATGCCCTTCGACTCGCGCAACGGCGTGTCGGGTACGCCCTCGTTCGGCTCGACCGCGGGCGACAGGCGCCGGTAGAGCGAGAAGGCGATCAAGGCGAGCACGGCGTAGAGCAGAAACATCGCCTCCACAGCCTGCGTGAAGCTGATTGATGTATCTGTCGACACTAATTGCGGCACACCGGCGAAGAGCGCGCCGCACGCAGCGACGAGCGAGGCGGCCAGACTGTACCGGGCAAAGAGTGCGGTGCGCGCCCGATCGCTCACGGTCTGGGGGAGCAGCGTCTGTTCCAGTGGGAGGAAGACGCTGACGTCGCCGGAGGACGGGTTCAACGTGCCGACAAAAGCGACGAGCAGAAGAGGCCAGAACGTGTGGACGAAGGCGAAGGCGAGTCCGGTCGCGACCATCAGCAGAGCGGCACTGAGCAGCAGGCTGCGACGCTTCAACCGATAGGAGACGAGCCCCACGAGCAGCGTAAGGGCCGCTGATCCGACGAGCGTCGATGTCGTCACCGCCCCGATGCGGAAGTTGGAGAATCCGAGCCGAGTCAGATAGAGCGGCAATAGAACGCTGATGAAGCCGTCGCCAAACGCGCGAACAGCGCGCGCGGCAATGAGGAGCGCCGCGTCAGGCGAGGCTCCATGAGGCAAGAATCGCATAGATCTCCGTTGAGCGACCGTCGAATCGGTCACATCGTTCCTTCGCCGTGAACGTGATCGGTTCTCTCACGTCCCACACGTTGTGGATGGCAACCGGTGATCACCATCCGCCCGTGATTGGCTAGCCTGCCGCTCGGTTCATGAGCAGCGTCAGGAGGGTGCGGACGCCGTGGCCGCTGGCTCCTGCCGGGGCCAGCTCGGTCTCTTTGGTGCTCCAGGCGGGCCCGGCAATGTCGAGATGTGCCCAGGGTGTATCTTCGGTGAACTCCTGCAAGAACATCGCCGCAAAGATAGCTCCGCCGGGACGACCACCGCTGTTGCGCAGGTCGGCGTAGCTGCCCTTGAGCAGCCCGTGGTATTCCTCCCAGAGCGGCATGTGCCACATCAGTTCGGCGTTCCAGCGCGCCGCGTCGATAATCTCGCCCGCCAGGCTGTCGTCGCTGCTGAAGACGCTCGTGCCCTGATCACCGAGCGCGACGACCGACGCCCCGGTCAGCGTGGCGAGGTCGATCATGGCATCGACACCGAGCCGCGAGGTGTAGGTGAGCGCGTCGGCCAGCACGAGCCGTCCTTCGGCGTCGGTACTGATGATCTCGATCGTCTTGCCGTTGAGGGTGTGCCGGATATCGCCCGGCCGGTAGGCAGTGCCGCTCGGCATATTCTCGGCGCCCGCGACGATGCCATGGACGGTGTAGGGGAGATCGAGCGCCGGCAGCGCGCTCATCGCGCCGAGCACGGCCGCGCCGCCGCACATATCGAACTTCATCTCTTCCATGCCGCCGCCCGGCTTCAGACTCATGCCGCCGGTATCGAAGGTGATCCCTTTGCCGACAAAGGCAATCGTGCCGCGCGATTCGCCCCTTGGTTTATAGGTGAGATGGATGAGGCGCGGATCGCGTTCGCTCCCCTTGCCGACCGCCACGATCGCGCCGGCGCCCATCTTCTCCAACGCCTCGCGATCGTAAATGACGCACGAGAGATCGTTGGCAAGCGCGATCTCCTGCGCACGCAGCGCGAGCGTTTCGGGATAGAGCACATCGGCCGGCATATTGCCGAGATCGCGTGCCAGGCAGGTTCCCTGAGCGATGGCGTTGCCGATCTCGACGCCTTTGCGCGCCTCGGTGCGTTCATCGACGAAGGTAAACGCATCGACCTCTTTGTCCGGTAAGTTGACCGTGCGGTAGGCCAGGAAGCGATAGAGCGCAAGCACGACACCCTCGGTCGCGACTCGGAACGATTCGGCGACGCTTTCTCCGATGGCCGGCGGTGCGACGCTGGCGACCGTGTGCGCCCCGGCATCGCGAGCCGCACGTGCCGCACGGCCCCAGGCGCGGGTAACGTCCTGCGCGCGCCGTCCCTGCGCGTCGCCGATGCCGGTGATGACAAGCCGTCGTGCCGGAATCTGGCCGAGTGTCGGGATGACCAGCGCCGAACCGACCTTGCCGTTGAAATCGTTGTCGTCGAGCGCCTGCTTCAGCGCTCCATGAAGTCGATCATCAAACGCAGCCGCTTCGCCGTCCAGCGCTCGACCCGGAGCGACACCGAGGATGAGCGCATCGACCGCTAACTCGACCAGATTACCGGACTGAATCTCGACCTGCATCGACCATCCTCTCGCGCATCGCCATTAAATCCGTCTGTGCCGCCATTATCCACGCGCCCGATCAATCGTCGAGCGCGAACGCCTTCTCACCCGCCTCGATCGGCGACGAGAGCGTGTTCTCGTCCGGCGGGATCGGGCAGGTCCAGTCGGCGTTGTAGGCGCAATATGGGTTGTAGGCGTAGTTGAAATCGACGGTGATCAGCCCGTCCGGTGCCTCCTGCGGATCGAGGTAGCGCCCACCTGAGTAGGTCGACTGTCCGCTGGTGGCGTCGCGGAAGGGGAGGAAGAAACGGCCGCGGCCGTGCTCGCGGTAGAGCGTCAGACTGACGGTCGTGCCGTTGACCTCGAAGTTAATCTTGCCGGCCGGATTGAAGCGTTGCTGCGTGCCGCTGGTCGTCTCGAGCATCACCGGCTCGTGCGCAACGGCCTCGGTATCAAGCTCGAGCTTGAAGCGGAGCGCCGGATTCTCGGGGAAGTACTCAAGCTTCTCGAAGTGGTCGATCTGCTCGGGCGTCAGCGGCGAGCCGCCCTCATCCTTGAAGAAGTCATCTTTGTTCTGCCGGAAGCGTTCGAGTGGAGTTGTCATGTCAGTTCTCGATTCCTGAATGCGAACCGGTCGGTCTTGTCTGCAACGTCTGACCGAGACGAGCAATTCCTTTGCCGTCCGTGCGCCGGATTGCCTGGCAGCGAACAGCGTGCGACGATTGGGGCGCCTGGCATCGTGGCAATCATGCTGGGGCCACTCGGAGTGAAGAAGGGAATGACGATGGTTGACTATGCGGATGTCGTGGCCGCGCGCCAACTGCTCGGCGACGATGTGCGCCAGACGCCGCTGCTGAGCGCGACGCGCCTGGGCGACCAGATCGGTGTGCGGCTCTTCCACAAGGCGGAGCTTTTTCAGAAGACCGGTTCGTTCAAGGTGCGCGGCGCGCTCAACTGCCTGCGGCATCTGACGACCGAGGAGCTGGCGCGCGGCGTGGTCGCGGTGTCGGCCGGCAATCATGCTCAAGGGCTCGCCTGGGCGGCGCAAAAGGTTGGTACGAACTGCACCATCGTCATGTCGTCACACGCGAGCCAGTCGAAGCTGGCCGCCACCCGTGGCTACGGCGCCAACGTCGTGTTGGTCGACGGACCGATTCACGAGGCGTTCGCGACCGCAGCGCGGCTCGTCGAGGAGAACGGCCTGGTCGATGTTCACGGCTTCGACAATCCGCATATCATCGCCGGTCAGGGCACGGTCGGACTGGAGATCGTTGAGCAGTTGCCGGATGTTGACGTCATCGTCTGCCCGGTCGGTGGCGGTGGGCTGATTTCGGGCGTCTCGATCGCCGCCAAAGGCGAAGGGCGAAACGTTCGCGTCTACGGCGTCGAACCGCTCGGTGCCTCGGCCATGCGCCAATCATGGGATCGCGGTGAGCCGGTGCAACTCGAATCAGTCAACACGATCGCCGACGGCCTGGCACCGCCGATGGCCGGCAAGATCACCTATCCGCTCACGCGCCGGTACGTCGACGACATCGTGACGCTGACCGAGGACGAGATCATCGCCGGCGTCAAGGCGGTCATGACCTCCACCAAGCTCTACGCCGAACCGTCCGGCGCGGCCGCCACGGCCGCGCTGCTGGCCGGCAAGATCCCGGTCAAAGCCGGCGAGAATGTCGTCGCCATCGTCAGTGGCGGCAACTTCGACCTGGAGAAGCTGAAGACGATTTTGTAATGGCACGGAGCGTTCACACTCGGCCAAAGCGGATTCTTGCACTCCAGCGGCAGCATGCTCTATACGAGAGGCGCGGTGCGGCGGCATTGAGCCGACGATACAGAGGTTTGCGTGTGGCCAAGGAACATGGCGTGGTTGAGTCGATGGTGCCGCCAACCAGTGGGGACATCGCTCACATACGCGTACCGCGCGTTGCCGTCGCGCCAGCGCCGAGCGGTTGGTTCTACCCAGTTGATCGCAGCGAGATTGTGGATCTCTTGCGTTTCTTCGGCCCAGAAGTGACATACGGCCTCCGGCTCATCCGCTTGGTACCGCCGCCATCTTCAAGCGTGCTCCGCTTTGGGGCTCTGCTGGTTCCTGGCGAAATTCGATTGTTTGCGCTTCGTCCACCGCCCTGGTTGCTTCCAGGAATGCTGTCCGAAAACGCGGCGCGACGATTGAGTACGGCGGGAGCCATTATCGAGTGCGTCCGAGAAGGTCTACAAACCGTGGTCGACTGGCCCGATGACACACTCCATGACTTCGTTCTCTTCGACGTATTGATGCACGAGGTTGGACATCACATCGTCCAGCAACACACAGGCAAGCGAAGCGGTCGCGTGTTGCGCACCAAAGACCACGAGGCGTTCGCGGATCGCTTCGCTCGGCGTTGTCGCCAGGAGCACGCCACGCATGGCTGATTCGACGATGACCGTCGTGGGCGATGACGTCGAGAATCCGGCGAATATTCAGACGTTGTTAGTTGCCGCTGAAATGTTCGGCTCGGGCTGTGTCGTTCGGCATCATGCGCATCTCGCCCGCCCGGAAATTGCCGATGTGGTTGATGCTGAGCGGATTCAAGTCGTCTCCTCAGATACGATCCGTACAGCGTACCATCCGATGATTGCCCTTGAAAACGCAGATGACGCCTCCGAGATCTACGGCAGCCGGTCACCCGCTAGTTGTCCGGCGGCGCTGATCGTCGGAAATGAACGCCGAGGTGTGAGTCGCGAGTTGCTCACCCTCTGTGATTCTCTTGTTCAGATTCCGATGTTTTCCGGGGAACTGAACAGCCTCAACGTTGCATCAGCGACCGCGGTGGCGCTCTACTACCTTGTTGGTGATGGCGGAGGCAAGATCCGGGTTGTCTCGCATCCCGAGAAGCGTCGACCGTGCCTCCTCTTTCTCGCGCCCTCCGACCATGTCGAACTCGGCAGCAGTATTCGTTCGGCAGCGGCGTTCGGCTGGTCACGTATTCTGGTCGAAGACCAAAATATCGCGTGGTTCGGTGTCGAACGCGGCGCCCGTGCCGAAGGGCGCGCAGCTGCACGTCGGGCGCGCAACTCGATCCGGGTCATCCCGTCGTCACCCGAGCAGCGTCATGCTTTCGACCGGGTCGATGTTGTCGTTCCGACTCCAGGTGGGACACCACTCTCTCGTGCCACCCTCGCGAGCGGCCCGGAGACATTGTTGGTGATTCCCGACTGCCACGGCATCGATATTGAGTCGGTTGATTGGGAACGGTTCGGTCGTGAGATTCACTTTGTGACGCTGGATATCCCGCATCAGCCGGTAAATCGTCGCTACCGGTTGGATGTGTCGATCGCGCTGGCGGAGGCCGCTCGCCAAATCGGCCGGTCGCGATCGAAGGCGAAGCCGACGCAACGTGGACGGCACCTGCGGTACGATCGCGGGTTCCGGCTTCACGTGCCTGAGTTGGGCGAAGTTGTCGACTTCAAAGACCTTGAACGTTATTGAAATAAGGCGCAGGACAGCCTCTCGCCGCCTGTTTGTAACCCAATGTGTTTTTCGGCTGCGATCTGCTTGACAATGCTGCTGACCCACCGGTACGGTTATCGCGCGTCTGGAGGCCTTTCTATAGATGCCCATCGACTTGATGCTAGAAACCTGGTGCTGTATGGCGAACAATGCATTGGCCCTTGCCGTGGCGCCTGCTGCGGTCTGAGCGCATCGGGTCAACTCACGGTTCAAGCCGAGCCATTTCTCTGAGCTGCCACAATGCCCGATGGATGATCTGTCGCAGGCGATTTGACGACTGCGGTATTTTCGTGTGGGACATGCATGCCGAACAGGGAGCATCCGTTGGGATATTCAGGTGCGCAGCCTCCGTATGATGACGAATTCGACGAGGCTGATCTTCCAATTCGCAATCGGGGCCGGACGGAACGCCGT
>JAICWZ010000119.1 GCA_025966355.1 Thermomicrobiaceae bacterium | reverse complement strand
CTTCAACGCCGCCGAAATGTGCATCGGGCCGGTGTTGTTGGTGATCGTCAGGTCGGCCGTCTCGATCAGCCCACAGAAGGCCGGGAATGAAAGATCGCCCGCCACCGCCACGGCATGCCGCGTCATGCGCGCCTGCACGCGCTCGACCAATTCGCGTTCGGACCCGGCGCCCGTCAGCACGACGGAGACATCGAGTCGCTCGATCAATTCATCGGCAACGTCGGCGTACATCTCCCACGGATAGGTGCGGGCCGGCATGCTGCAGCCGGGATGAATCACCACCAACGGCTTCTGTGGGTCGACCGCGCATGCGGCGAGCACGCTGCTCAGTTCGTCTCGCGCCGCATCTGGCACGGCGAGTACCAGATCGGTCTCATCCGTCGTCATGCCGAGCGCGCCAACCAGGTCGAGCCCGCGTTCGACTTCGTGCATCA
Source organism: Thermomicrobiaceae bacterium (assembly GCA_025966355.1). Lineage (GTDB taxonomy): Bacteria > Chloroflexota > Chloroflexia > Thermomicrobiales > Thermomicrobiaceae > CALAGB01. Next base: position 5,856 of record JAICWZ010000119.1, on the reverse strand, counting down.
TTCGCTCGGGGTGCTTGTGCCGCGTGGTCAGGAGCGAGCCGGGGCCGTCAATCGACGCGGCGGCGCGCAATGGAATGGCCGCCAGATAACAGAGATAGGCGGCCGGCAGCGCGCTTTGATGATAGGAGGTGAAGATGATCGCGCCATCGAAGCGCCGCTCCGCGATCTGGGCGATCAGCGCCTGCTCGCGCTCCGGCTGCTGCGGCAGCTGGCTCCAGGGGTCCATCCAGGGCGCGTCGTAGACGATGACGTTGTCGAGATCGGGATTGAGTCGCCCAACCTGGGCGCCGACCGGGCTCGCCAGCAGCGTCAGTTCGGCATCGGGGAGCGACTGGCGCACCGCGTGCATAGCGGGTGTCGTCACCAGCACATCACCGAGATTGTCGAGCCGGATAAGCAACACACGCCGTACGGCCTGCCAGCGCTCGTCGATCATAGCTCCGCTCCGATCTCATCGCCCGTCAGCAGCGCGATCCGTTCGACCAGCTGCCGTGCCTCGCCCGCACCGGCCAGCGGCAGGATGACGATGCGCCCGCCGACTTCGGCCACTGCCTCGGCCTCGGGCAGTTCGACTCCGGCGTAGTCGCCGCCTTTGACATGAATGTCGGGTTGCAGCGCACGGATGATGGCCGACGGTTCTTCGTCATCGAAGAGCAGGGCGTGGCTGACCGGCCCGAGCGCGCGTACCAACGCCAGGCGGCTCTGCTCATCGTTGAGCGGCCGGTTGTCACCCTTGAGCAAGCGGGTCGTCCGGTTCGAGTTGACGCCGACGACCAGCAGATCGCCCAGTTGCCGCGCCTGGCGCAGGAACTCGATATGCCCGGCGTGCAGCAGATCGAAGATGCCGTTGGTGAAGACGACGGTTTGCCCCGCCGCGCGGGCGGCATCGAGCGCGGCGATGAGCGGGCCAAGCTCACGCTCTCCGCCACGCGATTCCGCAGCATGCACCTGCAGGCTGATGCGTTGCAGCAGTTCGCGCAGCGAGACGGTCGATGTGCGTCGCTTGCCCGCCGCGACGCAGGACGCTTCGATGGCAATCCGGGCGGCCTGATGTGCGCTCGCCCCGCTTGCCAGTGCCAGCGCGATAACGGCCAGGAACGAATCGCCGGCGCCGACATCGCTCACGCGTGGCACCGGGTGCCCCGGCAGATGTCGCGCTTGACCACGCCGGTTGACGAGGCAGACGCCCTCCGCTCCGAGCGTGATCGCCAGATGCTCGGCATCAATCGCCTCGATCAGCCGCCGCCCGATACGCATGGTCGCCTGAATATCGTGAACGTCCGCGTCGTCCGCGCTCAGCCCGGCAGCCAGCCCTGCTTCGAGATGGTTCGGGGTGATGATCGTTGCGCCCACTTCACGGAAACGCGCGAGCTTCTTCGCATCGACCGCCAGCACGCGCGGCATCGCGTCGCGCAGGCGGCGGATCTGACCGAGCAGCGCATCGCTGATGACGCCATAGTTGTAGTCGGACAGCACGATCAGGTCGCAACTCGGATAGATGTGATCGAGCGCCGCGCTGAGTTCCTGCCGCGTCTTACGGCTGTACTGTCCGTCGCCGCCCTCATCAAAGCGAACGACGTACTGACCGTTGGCGAGAATACGCAGCTTGTGCAGTGTCGTCGCATGCGCGTCCGCCACCAGCCAGGAATCATCAATGCCGCGATCGCGCAATGCGGCGCGGAGCAGCAGACCGGCCGGATCGTCACCGGTAACCCCCAGCAGAAAGACCTCGGCACCGAGCGCCGACAGATTGGCGGCAACGTTGGCCGCGCCGCCCGGCACCCGCTCTTCGGCAATCTTGCGCACCACCGGAACCGGCGCCTCGGAGCAGATGCGCGCCGCCGTGCCTTCCAGATAGCTGTCGAGCATGGCATCACCGATGATCAGCACCCGCAGACCACGGAATCGCTGCACAACGTCGAGATCGGCGATCATGCGCTCCTCCCAACGAGCCGCTCTCCTGCCGTTTGGTTGGGAAGCCAACTCGACGGGAGATAGCTCGTATCGACGGCCGGGCCACGGCGCTCAACCGCCCGCACGATGCGCAGGGCGTGTTCGGTATCACGCGCCACGTAGTGCGGCGTGCGCGACGGCGATTCGGGCGGCGACTCGGTGCCGAGATCGACGAGGACCGTACGACACCCGGTGCGGTTTCCCGCCTCGACGTCGTTCAGGATGTCGCCGATGAACCAGCTTCGCGTCAGATCGAGGTCTAATGCGGTGGCGGCCGCCAGCAGCAGTCCAGGCTCCGGCTTGCGGCAATAGCAGGCGATCGCCAGCTCGGGAATGACACCCTCCGGGTGATGCGGGCAGTGAAAGAAGCCATCGATCTCGACGCCGAGACGCCGCAGCCGCAGGCGCAGATCGTCGTGCATCCGTGTCAGGTCGTCCTCGCTGAAAAGCCCGCGGGCGATGCCCGACTGGTTGGTGATCACCACCAGGCGAAAGCCGTCCTGCCGGAGCTGCTGGAGGTGCGGTGCGATGGTCGGATAGAGGATCAGATCTTCCGGCCGGGTGGGATAGTGACGTGGCTCGACGAGCGTGCCGTCACGGTCGAGAAAGACCGCCGGGGTCGTGGTCATGAGCAGCCTCCTTCGCGGGCCGCCAGTTCGCGTTCAACGATGTCGCAGAGGATGTGCGTGAGGAGCAGGTGGATCTCCTGCGCGAGCGCGGTATCGGCATCTGGCACACAGACGCCGTGGTCCGCCAGGCGCAGCAGGCTGCAGGCAGGCGCACCGGCCAGCGCGACGACCGGCATCTGCTGCCTGTGCGCCGCCTCAGCCGCCTGGAGAAGATTGCGCGATTCGCCACTGGTGCTGAACAGCACCAGCACGTCGCCCGGATGACCGAAGCCACGCACCTGCCGGCTGAAGATCTCGTGGAAGCCGTAGTCGTTACCGATGGCCGTGACGATGGCACTATCGGCGGTGAGCGCCAGGACCGGATAGGGAGCGCGTTCGCGTTTGAACCGTCCGACCAGTTCGGCGGCGAAATGCTGCGCTTCGGCGGCGCTCCCGCCGTTACCGGCAACCAGCACCGTCCGGCCGTTCGCCAGAGCCTGTGTCAGGCAAGCGGCGGCTTCGGCCAACCCCAGCCGCTGCCGTTCCAGTTCGTGCAGCGCACATGCGTAGCTCAGGCGACGTCCGGCGAGCGCGTCCGCCACCGATTCGGCAAAGCGACCGGTCGCGTCAGGTGGCGGCTCAACCAGCAATCGGGCATCTCGACGTTTGAGCGCCACTCTGCTCTCCTCTCCACGTCCGAGCATCAGAACAACCGCTAAGCCGGCGTCATCGCGGATGGTGATCGTCCATCCAACGGCGTTGAACCAAGCATAACGATTGCCATATTACGATTCATCGGTCATTCGTCTGATGGGCAAGAGCAAGGATTTATGCAATTGAACAGCTAGGAGGAGTGCTCTCTGAGCAGGCGCACAACGAGCGCGAGCCGAAGCTGCACCGCGTCGTCGAAAATGCGCGGATCGAGGCCGGTGAGAGAGGCGATCTTGTCGAGCCGGTATCGCAGCGTATTGCGATGGATGGCGAGCCGAGCGGCTGTCGTCGACGGCGCGCAATTCTCGCTAAAGAAGACATCAAGCGTCTCGAGCAGTTCCGGCGCGTGGTCGAGCGGACTCAGGAGATGCGCCGAAAGATCGAGCTTCGTGCGATCGTCCGACACGCCGACGAAGGAGGCGATGCCGAGGCGATCGAGGCAATGCACGCGGTTGGCGCCTTCGTATTGGATGCCGATCGAGAGAGCGGCACGGGCATCCTGATACGAATGGGCCAATCCCCGAATCCCCGGATGGTAGCGCCCAATGCCGATGGTCATCTCGCCACGAATCTCCTGTCGCAGCGCCTGCAACAGGCCATCGGCTGCGCGTTTCAACGCACCAAGATCGGCCCACGACAGCGTGCCCCAGCGTGAGCGATCCGCCGGTTCGACCCAGCTGGCCAGATCGCGCGAACTGCTTGCCTTGAGGATAGCAATCTCTCCGTCGCCGATATCGGCGCAGATCGTATCGCTCGGGAGCGAGAAGTATTTGACGATGCAACTGATCACCTGCTGTGCTCGTCGCCGTTCACCGCTGTCGTCCGTCTCTCGTTCGGGCTGATTGTTCAGAATGTAGCCGGCGGCATCAACCAGAATGACGGCCCGTGGCCGCGTGAGATCGATCCCAAAGATCTGACCGCCGAGCAGGATATCGGCCTCGGCAAGCCGGGAATCGCGCAAGACACCTTCGATGAAACGTCGCTGCGTTTCATGATAGTTTGGCGCGTTCTCGATGCCGCGGCTCGGCTCGCGCGAGAGTTCGAGTAGCATCTCAACCAACTGGACGGGGACCGGCTCGGTGGACTCGAACTGGGGTGTGTCGCGTGAAAGCTCCGCCACAAGTTGGAGCAGATACCCGCGGACGTGCGTGCCACGCCGGTCCGCACCATGTTCATTCGGCGAAAGCTGCACCGACATCTCCGAACCACTCCATCATTTCTACCGGGATGCGGCTTCGCCGTTACGCGGAGCCAAGGGTGACGCACACGCTGCTTCGGTGTGCGTTCCGCCTGACTTAACGGCATGCATCCCGACAACCTGGGACTCGCGACTTGTCTGCGTGATCGGCTGTGTCGCGGCCTTCTCCATCGTCAACCGCGCGACACACGGAGGAGAAGTGCACAACGCGTGCCAGTCTTTCAGCGAACCGTGACAGCCTGGCAACTCCGCCGGCGGAGCTATGAACGTATGCGGAGAAAATGAGTGGGAAGGTCGTGGCGTATGCTTGAACCTCGGCGGCGCCTGACGCTCAGTTCCTACGCATCTAGCCCCTGCCTCGCTTCTCTGGTATTGTTCAGCGCGTTGGACCTTTGTCGCGCGTGTATGTGTCCATGGTTGCGCACCGGCCTATGGTGTCTGTTGCCATGATTCCGGGGAGAGACGACGGTGTCCGAGCATCCGGAGCACGAGAACCCATCGAACGAAGAAGACCTTTTCGAAGATATCCGCCGTTTTCTCGGCGAACAGTCGGGCGAAGACATTTATGAGGATTTCCGAGCCGCCTTCCAGGGCGCGCGCGGCTTTGTCAACCGCGAATTACGCGACATGGAAGAGTACGGCCGGATGGTCCGCACGCTGGAACGACTGATCGAAGATGAGTTCCCCGGCACATTCAGCGCGCCGCTCCGCTCGCGCCTGGCCGAGACGCTCTACATCTACGGACTGGCGCACTATTCACTCTTGCAGCAGCAGGGTGGGCTCGAGGGCGAAGAAGAAACTGACGACGATGACGACTCCGATGCCGCCCGCCCACTCGTTATCTACGACCTCTGGTTTCCGCAAGATGTCGCCATCGAGCAGGCGCAAGACGGCGTCTACCTCCATTTAAGCGACGGCCGCATCGATCTCTCGCTCTATCTCGGCAGCGAGCCAAACGAACGCGGCGCGCTGGTCGACCTCGTCGACCACTGGGGCTATGCGGCGGCCAACACACCGCCCGGTGAGCCCGCCCAGCAGGGTGGCGAGCGGATCACGCCGGTACTGACCGTTGAGCTCGATTACGGCGGCTCCGAGATGGTCGACGCCGAGGATCATATCGACATCCTCTTCCTCGACAACAACGGCGAGCCGATCGTGCGCATGCACGCCCGCGCCAACGAGCTACGCGCCATCGTCGACGAGCTCCAAAACCTCGGCCACGACGAAAATCTTTAATCTTCGTCCCCGATCGTAGGGGAGGAGCTTGCTCCTCCCGTCGGTCGCCGCGGTTCCGGCGACCGCCTCGCCGCGCCATCAACGTTTATCCGAAGGCCAGCCAACGTCACCGAAGCGTGTGTCCGATTGCGCCGGTATCAGGGTCACGAT
>JAICWZ010000182.1 GCA_025966355.1 Thermomicrobiaceae bacterium | reverse complement strand
TTTCTTCATCGTGCCGCCGGTGATCGGGCCCTGATTCTTGAAGTAGATGCCGGCGGCCAACTGGCCGGTGATCGATCCAGCGTCGGCGTTGCCGTCTTCGCCGGCGGTGGCCGCCGCGATGCCGACGGAGCCGGAGCCAAAGGAGAGCGATCCGAACGGATCAGCCGCCGGAATGCCGACCGATTGCTGGGTGTAGTAGGTGATGCTATTGGCGCCCTGTAGGGCGGTACCGGCCGGGATCGTCACATCCTGCAGGGTCGCGTTCGTGAACAGCACCGTGCCACCCGCCGTGCCGTCCGGCTCGTAGCGGGCGCCGGTTGTTGGGATCTGTTTGTCAAAGGTTGAGGTGTGACTCACCGGGACCGGCGTTACTTCGATGTCATATTTCGTACCCGGCACCGCGACTCCATAGGTGAGATCGGAGCTGATCGTGTTTTCGACCGGCACGAGTGTCACGGTGGCGGTCGGAAGGAGATACGCGAGGATCCCGGCGACGACCGCGACGACGATCACCGGCGCGCCGATGGCCGCGGCGAGGACGAAGAGTCGCGAGCGCGTCCGCCGCGGCGGCGTATCCGCAAAGTTCCATTCGCCGGATGCATGGTGCGCGCGACTGCGCCGTTCGGTTCGAGGCACGCGCGGGGCGGCTTCTCTGTTTCGCGCTGCCAGCGTCTCAGAGACGGTCGGGTCGATAATGATCGTCCCGGTCAAACCACGCGGGCTGCCCTGCTTCGGCGCCGACGGGATCCGACCGTACTTCGGTCGGTAGGTCGCGAGATCGGTCGTGGTGTTATCGTCCGGCTCCTCGACAGGAGCCTCGTCGAACTCATCGCCGTCTCCTCCGTAAGTTGGGAAGTCTTCGGTATCGCCGCGGGAGCCGCTGCTGGATGAGGGTGTCACGACAACCCAGCCGAGCATGCGTGCGAGTTCGCGGCGCAAACCATCGTCCGTGGCGATCGCGAGTTGAACGTTGACCGGTTTGGCCGCGTTGAGAAGCCGATAGTACTCCGCCGCCGTCGCCAGCGCATCGCTCGCCTCGTTGACCGAAATGACGATCGATTCGTTGCGCATGACCGGCAGGCGCTCGATGAACGCCTCGACGTCCGCACGGCTCGAGAGGTGAACGGCAGTCGATTCTCGGGTACTCACGTCGTATCTCCTCCCGTCGGCGCGACGGACATCGGCGCGTGTTCAGCGCGAAGCGGTTAGCCGCTCGCGAGGTCGTGAATCGCGCTGCGGGCGGCAACCAGTGCGTCATCGAGTTTGCTGGCATCGGTACCGCCGCCCTGGGCAAGCTCGGAGCGCCCCCCGCCCCGGCCACCGATCACCGGAACGATGGAACGAATGAGTTTGCCGGCGTCAAGCCCGTTCGGAATAAGATCTTTCGTCACCATCGCGACGAGTGCCGGCTGCCCGTCGAGCAGCGTTCCGAGCACGACGATGCCGGACCCGACCTGATCGCGCAGGCGATCACCAATCTTGAGAAGGGCGTCGCGGTTTGGTGCTTCGACACGCGTGATGATCGCCTTGATGCCATCGATCAGCTCGATCTCATGTGCGCTGCCGGTTGCTCCGGAACTGGCGAGATCAACGCGCAACTGCTCGACCTCACGCTCGGCGGCGCGCAAGCGCTCCGTCTGCTCGACGACCGCGGGCACGATCTGTTCAGAACTGACGTGCAGACCGCGAGCAAGCTGATCGCTCATCGCTTTGAAGCTCAGCGCTCGTTCAAGGCTTTGATGCCCGGTGGTTGCCTCGATGCGACGAATGCCGCTGGCGACACTCGATTCGGAAGTGATCAGGAAGAGGCCGATATCGCCGGTGCTGCGTACATGTGTGCCGCCGCAGAGTTCCTTGCTGAAACCGGGTATAGAAACGACACGCACGCGATCGCCGTACTTTTCACCGAAGAGCGCCATCGCTCCGGTTTCCATCGCGTCAGCGTATTCCATGACTGTCGTCTCGACCGGACGATTTTCGAGGATCTGTTCATTGACGATCCGTTCGATCGCCTCGATCTTCGATCCGTCGACCGCTTCCATGCTCGTGAAATCGAATCGCAGCCGATCAGGAGCGACCAACGAACCGGCCTGACGCGCATGTTCGCCGACGACCTGATGCAGCGCCGCATGGAGCAGATGAGTCGCGGTGTGATTGCGGCGTATGTCGCTTCGACGTGTCCGGTCGACATGCGCGGCAGCTGTCTGGCCGGTCTCAAGAAAGCCTTCGAGCACGACGCCGCGATGGATGATCAGCTGTTGCGCCGGGCGGCGCGTATCTTCGACCTGGAAGACTCCGGTTGCCGTCAGGATTACGCCGGTATCACCGACTTGACCGCCCGATTCGGCATAGAAGGGCGTCGTGTCGAGCACTAATTCGGCGTGTTCACCGGCCTCGACCATCGTCGCAAGTTCGCTCGCACCGATGATCGCGACGATCGAAGCCGAATCGACATCGGTCGTTTCGTAGCCGACGAACGTAACGGCCTGATTCGCCAGACCGGCGTACAGCGCGGTGCGCTCGGCGGATCCTCCGGCGAACGACGTCGCTTTGGCCCGGCTCTGCTCGCGCTGTGCGTCCATCGCGCTATCGAATCCGCCTCGGTCGACGGAGAGCGCCTCATCGTCCGCCAACTCGATGGTCAATTCGAGCGGGAAGCCATAGGTGTCGTAGAGCCGGAAGGCGTCGGTTCCGGCGATCGTCGTCTCATTGCGCGCGCGCAGTTCGCTGACCAGCGTTTCGAAGCGGGAGATCCCGGCGCTCAGCGTGCGCCCGAACCGCTCCTCGTCGTGCGACACGACGCGGCTGATGCGATCCTTGGCCGCCACGAGCTCGGGATATTGCCGCGAGAACATCTCGACCACCACATCGACGAGCTGAACCAGGAACGCCTGTTCCAACCCGAGCAGCCGGCCGTGCCGAATCGCGCGTCGCAGGATCCGCCGGAGCACATAGCCGCGGCCTTCGTTGCCGGGCAGGACGCCATCGGCGACCAAGAACGTGACGGCCCGCGAATGATCGGCGATGACGCGCAACGAGCGATCGATCTTGTCGGACTCGTGATAGCGAGTTCCCGCCAGTTCGGCGGCGCGTTCGATCAGCGGCAGGTAGAGATCGGTTTCGTACACCGATGATTTTCCCTGTAGGATCATCGAGATCCGTTCGAGCCCCATGCCGGTGTCGATGTTTCGGCGCGGCAACGGGCGCTGCGACCCGTCGCGCTCCTTGAAGAACTCCATGAAGACGAGGTTCCAGGTTTCGAGATAGCGCGCGCAGTGCGGGCAGGCGGGACCGCAGTCTGGCCGGCCACAACCGATCTCGGCCCCGAGATCGTAGTAGATCTCGGAGTCCGGGCCGTCCGGTCCGGTTTCGCCGACCGGGCCCCACCAGTTGTCCTCGTCACCAAGCCGGCGCACGCGATCTTCGGGCAGACCGATCGAGTTTCGCCAGTAGTCATGGCTGAAATCATCGATGTCGTGGACGGTGACGCTCCAGCGTTCGGCTGGTACACCGAGCACTTCGGTCAAAAATTCCCAGGCCCAGTCGATCGCTTCCGGCTTGAAGTAGTCGCCAACCGAAAAGTTGCCGAGCATTTCAAAGAAGGTGAGGTGCGACGCGTCACCGACTTCGTCGATATCGACCGTGCGGAAGCACTTCTGGATCGACGTCATTCGGTTCGCGGGCGCCTGTTCGAGGCCGAGAAAATAGGGCGTCATCTGCTGCATGCCGGCGGATGTCAGGAGGACGGTCGGGTCGTTGCGAGGCACGAGCGATGAACTGGGCATGGCAACGTGTCCACGGTCGACGAAAAACTCGGTAAAGGCACGACGGATGTCATCACTCTTCATGGTTGATTCGATTCCCCACCATAGCGACGAACGGATTGGTAGCCCCGCATTTTACCGAGGGACAGGTAAAACGGGCCACCCGTCGCCGCGTGTGTACGTACAGTATGACAAGTCGATGACTGAGTGTCAACCGAAGTACGAGCTGGTTTCGTGCAGTTCGGACGCAAGATATGAAAAACCCGCGACACGATCGAGACGTGCGCGGGGATTATTGCGCGACTGATTCTGGGGGTGCCCCGAGGGGCTCGAACCCTCAACCACCGGTTCCACAGACCGGAGCTCTGCCTATTGAGCTAGAGGCACCATGCACCGAACGACGCCAGGCGAGTAAGCCGAGTTCTGTTTTGATGGCCATCTGTCTCGATCGACGGTAAACCGCTGATCGGCCACGTCGTCGCCTTCGTGGCTGCTCTCGACTTCGGACCTCGGCGAGTCACCTGATAGCGGTCCAGCCGGAGATTGCTGCGGGGAGGATTGCCCTTTTCACTCCAGACTTCGAGAAGTCCGGTTTTGGTCTCTGTTGCTCTCGCCTCCCCCAAAGGGATCGGCGCCGATCTGGACTGTCAGCGTCACCAGCAAACGCTTCCCTGGCTTTCACCAGGCACCCTCACTCTATGCAGCTCGGACTTTCCTCTGGTGCGAACACCAGCGACCATCCTGCCTGACATCATTCAGTTGTTAAGAACGGCTGCTCACCGAGGCGAACAGCCGGCTGGCGGTGCCGAAGGGGAGACTTGAACTCCCACGGGCTAAAGCCCACTACGCCCTGAACGTAGCGCGTCTGCCGATTCCGCCACTTCGGCGCTCTCGTGCGCTCCGGCTGCTTCCATCGAAAACAGCCATCTGGTTGCGCGAGCGCGTGCAGGATTATAGCATAGCGCGCTTCGCACGATCAACCGTGCGAAGCGCGTCGAGCACGCTTCGTGCGAAACCGCGGTACAACCGGGCGAGAGCGGCGCCTGTGCTCTGATCGAGGTTGAGTTTGCGGGCGCCCAACAGGGCTGATCCGTCGTGGTCGACCGGTGTTTTTCGGTCGGCGATGCGGCAGCCGGGCGGATG
>JAICWZ010000410.1 GCA_025966355.1 Thermomicrobiaceae bacterium | reverse complement strand
GCGAGGGTGTACCGTATCGCTATCCGCGCACGCCGGATACCGGCCCTGGCCTGACCGCTGCCGGGCGAGATCTTGTCCGTGCGTGCAACCGGCTCGGTGTCCTGCTCGATCTGTCGCATCTGAACGAAGGTGGTTTCTGGGATGTCGCGAAGCTGAGTGATGCACCGCTGGTGGCGACCCATAGTAACGCCCATGCGCTCTGCCCGAGCACGCGTAATCTGACCGACCGCCAACTCGATGCCATTCGCGATTCGGACGGCATGGTCGGCGTCGCCTTTGACGTCACGATGTTGCGTCCCGACGGCTGGCTCGAGCTGGACACTCCGCTCGGCGTCATCGTCGATCACATCGACTATCTCGTCGAGCGGATCGGCATCGATCGTGTTGGATTCGGCTCCGATTTCGATGGAGCGGCGATCCCGACCGAGTTGAAGGATGTGGCCGGCCTGCCGAAGCTGATTTCCGAACTCCGCAAACGAGGATATGACGAGGGTTCGCTGCGCAAGCTGGCGTCGGAGAACTGGGTCCGCGTTCTGCGGCACACCTGGAAGGAGGCATAGTCTTGAAGATACGCTTCCCGATCGGGGAGCGTACGGCATCCTGATTTCATCGGAGGGAGCGAATATGAACGCGGAAGCGACCGAACAGAACTGGTCGGAAGAGAACTCACGGCAGTTCATCGAATTTGCCGACGTTGTCTTTCCGCATCGTGCCGAGCAGAACGCGCTGCTCACGGCGCTGGTGCCGGCCGGCGTCGATCAGCCGTTTATCGCGGTCGACCTCGGGTGCGGCGCCGGACTGCTCAGCCAGGCGTTGTTGATGCGCTTCCCGCACTGCCGCGTCATCGGGCTCGATTACTCGCCTCTGATGCTGGAGCGTGCACGGGCGAATCTGGCGGCCTATGGACAGCGCTTCGAGGCCAGGCAATTCGATTTGCGTGAGCGCGATTGGCTCGACGCGCTGCCGGCCGATGTGCACTGCTACGTCGCGTCGCTCGCGATTCATCACCTCGATGGGCCCGGTAAACGAGCGCTCTATCGCGACCTGGCAACGCGCCTGACACCGGGCGGGGCGCTGCTGCTGCAGGACCTGATCGAGCCGACGACCGAGCGGAGCTGGCAACAGTACGCCATGATGTGGGACGCCTACGTCAAGGAACATTCGGTGCGTGTCACCGGCTCGCTCGACTATTACCACACCTTTGTGCGCGATGGCTGGAACCATTTCGCGACGCCCGACCTCGAGTTCGATATGCCCTCCCGCCTCTACGAACAGTTCCGCTGGTTCGAGGAGGCCGGGCTTACCGGAGCCGACTGTTTCTGGTTCTGGTACGGCCATGCGATCTACGGCGCCTTCAAACCGGAGGCGTAGAACCTGGGCACCACGCGACTCGACACGATTTCGGCTGGATGCGAGACTGCGACAGGCGCACGACGGGCAAACCGCGCGCGTCAGGAATTTGGCTGAGGGATGGGAGATTTCGATGGCGCAATCAGGCGCGACGCTCTTCCAGGAGCTTGGGGCCTTTATTCAGGGTGAGATGGAACGATTGGGCGTGCCGGGCGTCGCGGTCGGCGTGCAGTACGCGGGCGAAGAGTATCTGGGCGGGTTCGGCGTCACCAGCATCACCAATCCGCTGCCGGTCGACGGCGATACGATTTTCCAGATCGGCTCGACGACCAAGACGTTCACCGCGACGGCGGCCATGCGACTCGTCGAAGACGGGAAGCTCGATCTCGATACGCCGGTGCGTCGCTATATTCCCTCGCTCGAACTTCAGTCGGAGGAGACGGCGGCGCGCGTGACGCTGCGTCATCTCTTTAACCATACCGGCGGCTGGCTCGGCGACTATTTCGACGACACCGGTCCCGGCGACGATGCACGCGCCAAGATCGTCGAGCGCATGGTCGATCTGCCGCAACTGACGCCGCTTGGCGAGGTCTGGTCGTACAACAACGCCGCCTTCTATATTGCCGGTCGCGTGATCGAGATCGTCAGCGGTAAGACGTACGAGCAAGCGGTGCAGGATCTCGTCTTCACGCCGCTGGGGATGGATCGCTCGTTCTTCTATCCCGAAGACGTGATGGTCTATCGCTTCGCGGTTGGCCATATCGTCGGTTCGAGCGAAACACACGTCGCGCTCCCGTGGGGCCTGACGCGCGCGACCTATCCGGCCGGTGCTATCGCCTCGACGGCGCGCGATCAGTTACGCTACGCGCGCTTCCAGATGGGCGACGGCACGACCCCGACTGGTGAGCGGTTGCTGCGACGCGCAACGATGGATGAGATGCAGGCGCCGACGACTCCGGCCGGCAGCAACTCCGGCGCGGTTGGCGTCACCTGGATGGTCAACGAGATCGACGGCACCAAACTGGTGCGGCATGGTGGGGCGACCAACGGCCAGATGTCGGCCTTCCTCTTCGCGCCGGAGCAGGGCTTCGCCATAACGGTGCTGACCAACGCCAATCGTGGCGTCGAACTTCATGCCAGCACGGTCAACTGGGCGTTGAAGGCCTATCTCGGTCTGGTCGAGCCGGAACCGCCGCTGCTGGAGCGATCGGCTGAGCAGATGGGCGAATACGCCGGTCGCTACCACGCCGCGCTGTCGGACCTCGATCTCACGGTCGAAGACGGCATGCTGGTGCTGCACGCGACGCCGCGTGGCGGCTTCCCGATGCGCGATTCGAAGCCGGGCGAGCCGCCGCCGCCAACGCGCCTCTCGCTGCATCAGGACGAGCGCGT
>JAICWZ010000062.1 GCA_025966355.1 Thermomicrobiaceae bacterium | reverse complement strand
TCGCTTCACGCGACCACGGCCGGACGGAGCCGTCGTGCCGGGGGATCCGGCTGATTTCACGCGCGAATGCACCACGCATCTCGATGTGATCGATCAGGCCGGTAACGCGGTCTCGATTACCCAGAGTATCGGCGCCGTCTTCGGCTCCGGCTTTATGGCGGGGGAGACCGGCATCATGCTCAACAACTTTCTCTTCTTCCTCGATCTCGATCCGGGAAGTCCGAACGTCATTCGCGGCAACGGCCAGCTGCTCGGCCCGCTCACGCCGACGATGCTCTTCAAGGATGGCCGGCTTTTCCTGCAGATCGGCACGCCGGGCGGCTTCGGCATCACGCAGACGACGCTCCAGATGATCTCGAACGTCGTCGATCACGGCTTCGGGGTGCAAGCAGCGATCGAAGCGCCGCGCTTCAAGACGATCGCCAACACGCAGCTGGTGATCGAAGATCGTGTGCCACGCGCCGTGCTGGATGACCTCCGCCTGCTCGGCCATGAGGTCATCCCAATCGACGGCTATTCGGCTGCGGTGGGCGGGGGTCAGGGCATCTTGATCGACCTCGAAAGCGGCGCCTACATCGGCTGCGCCGATCCGCGCCGCGATGGCTATGCAATGGGGTGGTAACGACGCGGGCACGCCATTCCCGTAGGGGTTTGTTTGATCAAACCCGGCGCGCCGGTCAGGCGGCGCCCGTCCTCCCCGTTCGCTTGAGCGTGTCGCATTCTCGGTCGGCACAGAGTGGACACGCATGGGTATCCCGAGCGGCGATGATGGGGAAACACGCCTCGTGCATACGCACATCGGCCGGGTTTGATCAATCAAACCCCTACGACGGAACGGGGCGGTTCATGGTTAGCTCCGTAGTTCGCCGCGATTATGGATGCGCCAGGCGAACGAGAGGAGCGCCGCGCCGTAGATGATGGCCAGGATGCCGATCAGCCAGGCGATGGCGATCGCACCGGTGCCGGGGAAGATGAAGAGAATCACGCCCCAGACGACCGAGAGCACTCCGCTCAGTCCGAGGAACCACTCGTTATCGATGGCGGCACGCAGCCGGACGGCTGCCGCGATTTCGGTGATACCGGTGATGACCGCCCAGACACCGATGATGTAGAGCAGACCGAGCGCGGTGAGGCCGGGCCAGATGAAGGCGATCAGACCGATGATGATGCCGAGGACGCCTTCGACGAGTTCCGGCCACCATTCTACGCGTCGTTCGGCGCGTCGGATCGCCGAGCCAATCGCGAAGACACCATCCACAATAGCGAAGGCGCCGAAGAAGATGATCAATGTCAGGACGGTCAGACCCGGCCAGATCAGCGCCAGGATGCCGAAGATAACGGCGATCGCGCCGCGGATCGCGATCATCCACCAGTTCCGTTGTACCAGCTCGAACATCTGTCCCCTCCGCTCACCATGGTTGTGAAATCGATCGCCGCATTCGTTTGCGAAGGCGCAAGAGCCGATCCATCGACTGGCGCACGACAGGCGCGTCGTCGCTGGTTAGAATCTCTGTGGCTGGTGTCGCCTGTGTGGATGGAAGTGATGCGTGCGCTTCAGTATTCGGCTCAATAATGATTTGCCGGTGGCGGAGTATATGCGGTTGGCGCGCGTCGCCGAAGCGGCGGGCTTCGATCAGTTCTGGGTGAGCCACGATCTGTTCGTGCGAAGCGCTCCTGTCCTTCTGGCGGCGGTGGCGCTGGCGACCGAACGGATCGAATTCGGCACCTGCATCGTCAATCCGTACACGCTGCACCCGTCCGAGATCGCCATGTTCGCCGCGACGCTCGATGAATTGAGCGGCGGTCGCTTCAAGCTCGGCATCGGTGCCGGAGCGGCCGAATTTCTCAAGTGGGTCGAGATCCCGCAGGAGCGGCCGCTGCGCGATACGCGCCGCGCCATGGAGCAGATCCGCGCCGTGCTTGGCGGCCAACCGGTTCCCGGCTGGCAGCCGGAGGCCTATCTGCGCTTTCCCGCGCGACCGCTGCCAATCTATCTGGCGGCGATGAGCCCGAACATGCTCCGTCTCGCGGGCGAAGTCGCCGATGGCGTCTTGCCGCTCCTCTTTCCACCCGAGCACTACGAGACGGTGCTGCCGTTCATCCGCGATGGGGCGGAACGGGCCGGCCGCGCGCGCGATGAGATCGACATCGCTGCCTGCATCTGGTGCTCGATCTCGGACGACCGCGTCGCGGCCGAGACGGTGCTGAAGGACAAGATCGCCTATTACGGCCACGCGCTCAGCCCGCTCATCTGGCAACGGCTCGGATTGACGCAGGACGACTTCCGCCCCATCGAACAGGCGCTGATGGTCGAACGCGATCCGGGGAAGGCGCGTGGGCTTGTGGATGCGCGGATGCTGCGCATCGGCGTCGTCGGCACACCGCGCGATCTCATCCCGCGCCTCGAAGCGCTGGTCGAACTCGGCGTGCGGCACCTCAGCTTCGGTCCGCCCCTCGGTCCTGACCCCGCCGCCGCGATCGAAGCGCTCGGGCGCGAGGTCATTCCGTATTTTCGGGGATAGCTCGCGCGGGATTGTTATACTTATGTGTCCTGATTGCGGCACGAGGCGAGCCGATCTGGTTTCGATCTGCCGGTGGCTCGTCAGGTTGAAGGCGGCGTGAGGCCGTCTCGTGGATCGTCGTGCCCTCGTGAGCGGAATGAACAGCGAATGATCGACACACAATCAGAGCAGCGCGCCACAACGACCGGCGACCTGCAACGCGAAGTCGCGCGCAGGCGCACCTTCGCCATTATCTCGCACCCGGACGCCGGAAAGACGACGCTGACCGAAAAGCTCCTGCTCTATGGCGGCGCGGTCAATCTGGCCGGTTCGGTCACGGCGCGCAAACATCAGCGGCAGACCGCCTCGGACTGGATGGCGCTGGAGCGCGAGCGCGGCATCTCGATCTCATCGACGGTCTTGCAGTTCGATTACCTGGGCTATCGCATCAACTTGCTCGATACACCCGGTCACCAGGATTTCTCTGAAGATACCTACCGCACGCTCACGGCGGCTGACGCTGCCGTCATGGTGCTCGATGCGGCACGTGGCATCGAGCCGCAGACGCTCAAACTCTTCGAAGTCTGTCGCCTGCAACGCATCCCGATCTTCACGTTCATCAATAAGCTTGACCGACCAGCGCGCGATCCGCTCGAGCTGCTTGATGAGATCGAACAGACGCTCGGGCTATCCGTCTGCCCGATGAACTGGCCGATCGGTGACGGACCTGAGTTCCAGGGGATCTACGATCGCGGCGCCGAGCGCGTCTATCGCTTCGATCGAACCGAGCATGGCGCACGCCGGGCGCCGGTGCAGATGGCCGGCATCGACGACGCGAAGCTCGACGAACTGATCGGCTCCGCACCGGCGGGCAAGCTGCGCGAGACGGTCGAACTGATCGACGTCGCCGGGTTCGAGTTCGACGAAGCGCGCGTGCTGGCGGGTGAGATGACGCCGGTCTATTTCGGCAGCGCCCTGACGAACTTCGGTGTGCAGCGCTTCCTCGACGACTTCGTCAAGCTTGCGCCGCCGCCGCGTGCTCGTGAGACTTCAACCGGCGTCCTGCCGGCCGACGATGACGTGTTCTCCGGCTTCGTTTTCAAGGTGCAGGCGAATATGGACCCACGCCATCGCGACCGCGTCGCCTTCTTGCGCGTCTGCTCGGGACGCTTTGAGAAGGACATGGCGGTGCACCATGTGCGGCTCGGTCGCGAGGTACGCCTGACCCGGCCGATGAAGCTCTTTGGTCAAGACCGCGAGGTCGTCGAAGAAGGCTACGCCGGAGATGTCATCGGGCTTATCAATCCGGGGCTTTTCGCCGTCGGTGACTCGGTGACGACCGGCGAGAACGGTGCCTTCGCCGCGATGCCACGCTTCCAGCCGGAATTTTTCGCGCGGCTCCGCAATGCGCGCACCGACCGTTACAAGCAATTCCAGCGCGGCCTCGACCAGATCGAGGAAGAGGGCGGTATTCAGCTCCTCTATCCGCTCGAAGCCGGCAGTCGCGAGCCGATCCTGGCGGCGGTCGGTGCCCTGCAGTTCGAGGTGGTGCGCTATCGGCTCGAAGCGGAATACGGCGTCGAGACGATCCTCGAACCACTCTCCTACGAACTGGTGCGCTGGGTGAGTGGCGATCCCGAGGAGATTCGCGAGATCGGCGGCCGCCGCGGTCGCTCTCGCGCCGAGGATCGCGACGGCAACGTCGTTATGCTCTTCCGCAACCAGTGGGATCTCGACTTTGCCATCAACGACCACCCCACCGTTACCTTCTCCTCTATTGGTGGTGTCCAGGCGGAGCTGGAGCAGGCCGGGGCGCGGTAGTTTCTCGCGCAGAGACGCAGAGGACGCAGAGTTTTTATTGTTTGAATCTCTGCGCTCTCTGCGCCTCTGCGAGAGTTATTCATATTCGTCCTCAGTCAAACTCCGTTCCCCATTTCGGGTGCCGATGCAGCTCGAACAGGCGGGCGATCTGTTGGGGGAGGATGCGGGTGAGCGAGAGCGGAGGTAGGTCGGAGAGTGGGAAGAAGCGCACAGCGCTCGTTTCGAGGCTGGTGGTTGGCGCGCCGCCGGTGATGGTGCAGTCGAAGATGAGCTTGTAGACGTGGAACTCGAGTGGTGGGTGCGGGTGGCGGTCGCGGTCGTAGAGCGCCAGCAGGCGGTCGACAGAAACGGTGTAGCCTGCTTCTTCGTGAACTTCGCGGGCGATCGCCTCGCTCGGCGATTCGCCGGGATCGGCCCAACCGCCGGGTAACGACCACTCGCCATCGTCGTTCCCCTGGACGAGCAGGACCGCGTCGTCATGAAAGATCGTGGCACGCGTGTCGATCTTGGGTGTGGCGTGGCCGATTTGGGATGCGAAGAGGTTGGAGAGGCGCTCGATCTCGAACGGATCGTCGTTCGCCATCATTTCAGCGGCGATTCGGCTCAGCCGCGTGTAGCGTTCGATGTCGTAGGGATCGGCCGCATAACTGAGGCCGGTCTGTGCGATCGACTGAATCTCGCGCGCCCAGCGCATCCGAGGAGTGAGCACCATATCTCCCGCACACAAGACGACACCCAGGTGTGACCCCGGGTGCCGACCGAACAATTTCAAAATTGTTACGCTGCTTTGCCAGCGTCAGCGACGTTCCTATTTCGTAGGAAAACGATTAGGTCCGTGCCGCCTGTACATTAGCGGGTTGGAACCCCTCCGCATGGGCCGACACTGACGCTCGTCGAGTCCGGTGGAAGTTCCAATTCTTGAACCTCTCCTTACGCACCAAACTTACGCGTCTCCGCTATAACTCTGGCACCTACAGATCGGTCTGGATCCCGCAGAGAATTCTCTGTACCCCCATGGTAGCAGATTTCATGCCGAGGTGGCAAGCCCCACGCAATCCATACGGCCTCTATTACGAATCCCACTGGAGAACGTGTTACGTGCGCGATTCTTGTCTTGTCGCCTCGCGCTGCTGCTTCCAGGCGAAATAGTCGCTATAACCGCCTGGAAACTCATGAATTTCCCCATCTTCAAGCTCCAGAATTCGGCCGCAGGTGCGGTCCAGGAAGTAGCGATCGTGCGAAATCGTCAGCACCGTGCCGTCGAAATCGTCGAGTGCCGCTTCCAGCACTTCGGCCGAGGCGATATCGAGATGATTGGTCGGCTCATCGAGAATCAGGCAGTTGACGCCGCTCATCATCAGATCGAGCAGTTGCAGGCGGCTCTTCTCACCACCGCTTAACACCGAGATCGGGCCGCGCGCTTGACGGTAGTTGAAGAGAAAACGGCCGAGGAGCGCGACGACCTGCTCCTCACGCAGCGCGTGGCGGCGGCGCACGAACTCGATGGGCGTCTGTTCCAGATCCAGCGTCTCATGCCCCTGGGCGTAGTAGCCGAGATTAATCGATGGACCGATCCAGATGTCACCCTCGTCCGGCTCATCCAGCCCGAGCAACAGGCGCAAGAGCACCGACTTGCCGGCGCCGTTGGCCCCGATCAATCCGGCGCGTTCGCCACGGCGCAGGCTGAAGCCGGCGTCGAGCAGCACGAGATTATCGTCGAACGCCTTGGCGAGATGGCGCGCTTCGAGCACCTTCTGGCCGCCACGCTCCGCCGAACGAAAGGCGAGCGCCATTTTGCGCCGCTCGAGCACCGGGCGCTCAACCTTGTCCATACGGTCGATCTGCCGCTGCTTGTTGCGCGCCTGCTTGATATGCCGCTCATCGATCACGATGCTGGCCCAGAGCTTGAAGCGTGCGATCGCCTCTTCCAGTCGTTTGATCTCCTTCTGCTGCGCGACATAATCCTGCTGTTGCTTGAGGAGCGCCATCTCACGCTGGGTGGCGTAACTCGAATAGTTCCCCTCGTAGATCGTGAGCCGGCCGTCCTCGATCTCGACGATGCGCGAAACGGTGTCATCCAGCAGGTAGCGATCGTGCGAAACGAGCACGAAGGCACCGGGATAGGCGCGCAGGACCTGCTCCAGCCGCGCCTTGCCCGCGATATCGAGATGATTGTCCGGCTCGTCGAGCAAAAGCAGGTCGGGTTTGGCGATCAGGCAACGTGCCAGCCCGACGAGCTTGCGTTGACCGCCACTCAGTTCATCGACCGGCCGCGTATGCAACTCCGGCGGCAATCCGAGGTCGACGAGCAGCGTTTCGGCGTCGCCGCGAAAGCGAGGGCCGTCGCGCTCTTCATAGCGCTGCACGAGCGCGATCTGCTGGTCGATGAGGCGGCCGAATGTATCGAGATCGGCGGCGAGTTCGGTGTCGGTTAGCGACGCTTCGAGCGCGTCCAGTTCCGCTTCCATGGCGAGCAGATCGGAGCGGCCGAGCAGCACCTCGTCGATCACACTGCGCGCGTCGCTTCCGCCGAACTCCTGCGGCAGATAGGCGCAGATCGCGCCGCGGCGCAGCGTGCGTTCGCCGCCCTGCGGCTTGTCAACGCCAGCTAGCACTTTAAGCAGACTCGATTTGCCGGCGCCGTTCGGACCAACCAGCCCGATCTTCTCGTTGTCGTTCAGGCTGAGGCTGAGATCGGTGAAGATGGCGCGCGTGCAATAACTCAACTGAATCGACTCTAAGCGCGTGAGTAGCATCGTGACTCCTTGCCGGCTCCTGTTGACGACTGGTTGTGTGCGTGTCGTTGTGGGCGAGCCGGAGCGGGCGAGACAGGAGCAACAAAAAACGCCGCCGGCCAGTTACTGGCCCACGACGTTTCGGTTTCACTTGACTGATTCTGACGGCTACGGCGTTGCGCTTGGGTCTAATCGCGCACTCAAGGCCTGGCCGTCATACTGTAGCAGCACCGAAAAATGGGCACAGTACGACATCGCAGGCCCCCAAATGCCTGACTTCCGTCTCACATTGACCCATTTGTCGCGATCCGCCCTGCGGCGATCCATCGTGCTGATACTCCTGCATATGACGCGTACGGCGCATCAAGAGACTTCGCTGGCAGGCATCGTAGCAGGTTGACTGCGGGCGCGCAAGCGCGAGACGAATGTACTTCTTCCCTTTTACGTGCGGTTTACATACGACCATTACGCTTACAGTGAAGCGATCCTCGATTCGCGAGGCGCGAACGATTTGTGTAGGAGGTACGGATGACTCGTAAACGTCTTGTCGTGCTGGCCGCGAGTGTTGCGATCGTCGCGCTGCTGGCGGTTGGCGGCGTGGCGACCGTTTTCGCCGCCGGTTCGACAACCACGAGTGGGACGAGCCGCGGGCAGGAGTTCCTGAACCGACTGGCGAACAATCTGGGAATCACGCCGGACAAGCTGCAGCAGGGCTTGAAGACGACCGCCGATCAGGAGATCGATAACGCGGTGGCGAACGGCCGGATCACGCAGGATCAGGCGAACAAGGCGAAGCAGAATGTCGACAACGGGAATGGCCTGAGCGCCTTCACGCGCTTCTTCGGCCGACGCATTCAGGACCGCGATCTGCTCCGCTTCGGCACCTGGAATGATCTCGCGAGCGAACTTGGCATGTCGCCACAGGATCTGTCGAGCCAGCTGAAATCGGGCAAGACGCTCAAGCAGATCATCAGCGACCAGAACAAGACGGTCGATGACGTCGTGAACGCGGTGGCGGCCAAGGTTCAGCAGACGCTGGATGCCCAGGTGACCGCGGGCAAGCTGACCCAGTCGCGGGAGGCGACGATCCTCGCCAATCTGAAGACGCGCCTCACCGACGTGATCAATAACGGCGGCCCCACACCGCATACGCACGGCGGCGCCACACCGAGCGGCGTTTCGGGCTAACGCAATCTCGGTAGGGGCAACCCCCTGTGGTTGCCCTCGTGGCCGATCGACGACGTTATCCGAAGGCCGCCGGGGCAACCACCGGGGGTTGCCCCTACCATCGACGCACGTCGTCTACGGTTTGCGGGCGCGGATGAAGGACGAGACGATTTGACCGGCGGCGTCCTGCAGATCGCTAAGCGCGCTCAGATCGGCGCTTCCGCCGCAGCAACTCGCGCCGGACGAATCACCGCAACAGCCGCCGCTGAAGAAATCATCGGCCTGATAGCGACTGGTGACTTCGAGATCGATGTCGCCGAAACCCGCCGCGGCCAGCTTTTCGCG
>JAICWZ010000026.1 GCA_025966355.1 Thermomicrobiaceae bacterium | reverse complement strand
TTCGCTATCACGAGGGCACGCGGCTGACCGCGGCCGAAGTTCGCGCCACCCGCCAGCAACTCAACATCTCAGCGCCACTCGACGAGCCGCCCCGTTCACCCGAAGCTGCCGCGGCCGTCGCGGCACGCCAGATCGGCCGGCCATCACCGCCCGAAGAGCCGCCTGCCAAACGCCGCTCCCGCAAGAAGATCGCGCTGATCGCGACGCCGATCGTTTTGCTGATTATCGCCGGCGCCCTGATCGCCCCAACGCTGATGAAAGCGCGCAGCGCCTATCAAAAGATCTTCGTCACCTCGGTGCCACGCCCGGTCGTCACCAAGAACGCCGCTGGTACTCCGGTCATCGTCGCGGGCGCCACGCAAGAAGCGCAACTGCCGGACTGGGATAAGAAGGAGCGCATCAACTTCTTGCTCCTCGGGGCCGATACCAACGCCTCGCGTAAGGCCGAGGGAGAAGTGCCGCTCTCCGATACGATCATCATCATGACGGTCGACCCGGCGACCAAGAAGGTCGGGATGATGTCGATCCCGCGCGATCTCCTTGTCGAGATCCCCGGCGTCGGCAAGGACAAGATCAACGCCGCCTATTCCAACGGCGAGCTCTCGGACGTTACCGGGCCGGGCCTGGTGCGCGCGACGGTCGAATACAACTTTGGCATCAAGATCGACTATTACGCCGTCGTCGACTTTTCCGGCTTCGAGAAGATCGTCAACACCCTCGGCGGCGTGACGCTCGATGTCGCTGCACCGATCAAGGACGATCAATACCCGGGTGAAGATTTCAATTACACGCGCGTCATCTTTCACACCGGCGTCCAGCACATGGACGGGCAGACCGCGCTGCGCTACGTCCGCACCCGGCATGACGACAACGACTTCGCGCGCGGCAACCGTCAACAGCAGCTGCTCACCGCGCTCCGGCAGCAGAGCCTGTCACTCGGGCTCATCAAGCAGGCTCCGGAACTGATTTCGGAACTGGGCGATACGATCCGCACCGACCTGCCGCCGAGCGACGCCATCAAGCTCGCCAAGCTCGGCACCGAAATCAGCACATCCGACATCCAGAGCTACAGCTTGCTCGACGCCACCACCTCGCAATGGGACCCCGGCCAGCCGTACTACCTGATTCCTGACTGGGATAAGGTGCACGAGATCCTGAATCAGATGATCCCGCGGAGCGCGACACTGCCAAACGCGGCCACGCCACAGGCGACCGTCGAGCAGCCGAATTTGCGTGCCCAGGTGCTCGTCGAAAATGGGACGTTCGTCAACAAGCTGGCCGCCAGCTCGGCGACCAAGCTGAACGACAACGGCTTCTTGAACGTCACGGTCGCTCAGGCGCCGGATGCCGGCAACTACCCGACCTCGCAGGTGATCGACTACAGCGGCAATCTCTCAACCGCCCGACTGATCGCCCAGGCGCTCGGACTGCCCGACACCGCCGTCACCTCCGGCGACCCGAGCCAGGCCAACGGCCAGAACATCGTCGTCATCCTCGGCAACGATGCGCCGAATGAGCAAGGGCCGTAGCGAAGAGACGAGTTTCTCGCGCAGAGACGCAGAGACGCAGAGACGCAGAGTTTTAAATATAAAAAATCTGCGTCTCTGCGCGAGTTATTTATTTTTACCGCATCCCTCGCGTCATGCGCTCCATCCACCGACGCTCGGCACCGATCGTCGTGGGGAGGCCGTGGCCGGGGTAGACGATGACGTCGTCCGGCAGCGCGAGCAGGCGACGGAGCGTGGCCAGCGTTTCTTCCTCGCTGGCGCCCGGTATGTCGGTTCGACCGTATCCATTCGGGAAAAGGGTGTCTCCGCCGAACATGGCCTTATTTTCGGCGCTGTAGAGCGTGATCTCGCCCGGCGCGTGACCGGGAGTGTGCAGCACCTCGAATTTGATCGATCCGATCTCGACCGAATCACCCTCGTTGAGGAGTCGATCGACGTTGATTGGCGTGATCGGCATCCCCCCACCGGCCGGGTGCTCCAGGAACGGCAGCGACGCCGGGTGGGCCGCCACGGGCACGTTGAGCGCTTCGGCGAGCGCGGCGCCGTCGCCGATATGGTCCCAGTGATGATGGGTGATAACCAGCAGCGTCACCTGCGCGTTTTCATCGTGTACCGCGGTTGTCAGGACATCGAGGGAATCAGGCGGTGCATCGAAGATGACCGCTTCGTTCGTCGCGTCATCGATCACCAGAAACGCGTTGGTCGCGATCGGGCCAGCGGCAAAGGTTTGAACGCGCATACGGCCGGACTCCCTTTTGACGCACACACCAGCCACAATTTCGGCCGGTGGTCTTTCCGCCAGCCTATCGGATTCCAAGGCTGAAATCCAGCGCGGCGACAATTCGTTTCGCCGCTCGGAAACCACGGGACAGGGAAGTGGTCGGGAAGAAACGCAACTCGGGGGAGCGGGCCGGTTATGCCCGCCATGCATCGCGCTATCCGGTTGACGAAGCCAGCTCGGGCGCGTCCATGACGGTGCCCGCACGGGCGCTCGCGACGAGGCAGATGATCGCGATTGGAAGCACGAGACCGAGCATACCGAATACGTTGCGGTAACTCCCGAGCACGCTCAGCGCGGCACCCGTCACAGCCGCCCCCAGCAACCACCCCAGTTCAAAACTGGCTGCCTGCGCGGTCATCACCACGGTTTGCGCCTCTGGAAGTGACTCGAGCAGCAGAATACTTATCCCGGTATATACCATGACGCTAAACCCATTTGCAATCAAAATGAACACAAAGAGCATCCAGGATGCTGTGACAATGAGGCTGGCGGCCAGCAGCGTAAGTGACAGTACCACCAGGGACGTCATCACCACTCCGAGCGTCGACGTACGACGGATCACGCCGGGGAGCACGATGTTGCCGAGCACCGAACTCGCGCCGCCGAGCAGATACATGAGACTCAGCTGATTCGCGCCTACGTCAAAGACATTTTCGGTATAGGCCGCGAAGTAAACGAGCCAACCGGACCAACACATGCAACTGATGATCATCGCCGCCAACAACCAAATCGTCGACGACTGGCCGAGCAATTCGCGATAACCGGCGGTCCAGTTCCACGCCGTTGGTTGGCTTTCCCGTCTGATCGAACCGGGGACCTGCGTTGTCCCGATGAAGACGATCACGCTGAGCGGAATGACGACGGCCATCGCCCAGCGCCAGTCGGTCAATGCCATGATTTGCGTCATCACGGGCAGTCCAAGGATCGAGCCAAGTGTGCCGGCCGTGCCCACAATTCCGATGACCTTGTTGCGCTCATCCGCGTCGGAGAAACGCTCACCGACCGCCGCGAGGCATATCCCGAAAATCGCGGCGCCGCCGATGCCCGCAATCGCCCGGCCGATCGCCAGGCACCAGAAATTGGGGGAGATGACGGACAACAGCGTGCCACCTCCGAGGAGCGCAACTTCGAAGCGCAAGAGTGCCATGTGGGAGTAGCGACTGGCGAACGGAACAGCGGCGAGCGCGGTTAGGCCGGCAAATGTTGAGCCAATGGTGACAAGTTGTCCTGCGGCACCGTCCGACACACGGAGTTGACGAGCGATCCCAACCAGAAGCGGGCTCATCAGCGTGGCGTTTAGCGCGGTCAGGAATGCGCCAATCACCAACACACCCACGAGCATCCACTGCGTCTGCCAACTCCGAAGTTGTTCACTCATCGCATCACCAACCACCATTCGAATCGTCACGAAACAACGAGCTCGGCTTCTGGACGAAAGAATCAATGCCAGCATAGCGACGCGTTTTGAATTTGCTGTTAACAATTTCTAAAGAGGTTCAATCGGGGTCAGATTCGGCACACACGAAGCAGGCCGCGACCGCGGCATGGGGGCCGCGGTTCATGCGCATGCGTTGGTGGGAGCGCTTGCGAAGTCGCGATTTAGGTCAGAGATCACGTCGCTGGAAGACGAGCACCGAGCCGATCACCAGCATGAGGCAGTAGACGATCGAGTAATGCACCGCCCGATCGCTCGGCGGCACCGTCGTGCCGAGCGGATTTGGCCCGATGAAGCTAATCGCCAGGCTCGGCTGCACAACGTAGCTCGCCAACCGCCACATGCTATCACTCGGCAGCAGAATGCTCGACCCAACGCCGATCTTCACCATCGTGTCGCTGTTGAGCGCGGTTCCGAGCTGTTCGACCAGCCCGCCGGTCACGGCGACGCCGTAGAGCATGAAGACGATAATCCCGTTCGTCATCGTCGAAAAGAGCGTGCTACCAAGCATCGTCAGGCTGAGCAGGATCATCGAGACGAGGATGACGAGCAGCGTGCCGTGGACCAGATGGGGCGGTCCGTAGTGCCCCACCAGATGAGCGGTGAGTGCGACGCCGCAGACCATCAGGGCGATGTAGGCCGAGAGCATGAGAGCGAAGCCGAGATATTTGCCGGTGATGATCTGCCAGCGGCTGATCGGCTTCGGCACGATCGCATCGAGCGTTCCCGCCTCGATCTCACCGGCGACGGTACCGACGGCCGCGAAGATCGTCATGATGCCGGTGAGGAAATTGACCGTGTACAGTCCAAGCAGCACCATCGCGCTGGCCGAGACGGCGTAGCTCGGTGCCGGGCCGGCACCGGTTCGTGCGGAGCGTCGCGCCTCGAGGCTGAGATAGTTGTCTCGAAAGAGATGAAAGCCGAGCGCGTAGAGGGCGATGAAGGCAAGACTGAGCAGCACCACGCCGAGAATGACCTTGCGCCGAAACGCCTCGCGCACCGTCAGCCGGGCAATGATGGCGACGTTCACCGGCCGGCCTCTCGCGACGGCGCGACGACATCAACGAACACGTCTTCCAGCGAGCGCCGCTCCGGCGTGACGCCGTAGACCGACACCCGATGACGCGCCAGCAGATCGACCGCCGCCGCAATCGCCGCCTCGCCGGCAACGCGCGCCATCACGACGGTCCGCTGCCCCTCCACCACCTGCTCGACCTGCACCAACTTGCCAAGTTCGGGCAGCAGATCGACCGGCAGCGAGCTTAGCCGGAACTCGACGCGTAAATCGCGCGAAAGCAGATCGTCGACCCGTCCGGTCGCCGCCACCCGGCCATGGTCGATGATCGCGACGCGATCGGAACTCAGTTCGACTTCGCCCAGCAGGTGTGAATTGAGAAACACGGTGACGCCCTCGCCGCGCAATCGCGCCAGAATGGCACGCACATCGCGCCGGCCGAGCGGATCGAGCGCCGAGGTCGGCTCATCGAGGAAGACGAGTCGCGGGCTGTTGATCAGCGCCTGAGCCAGCCCGATACGCTGCTGCATCCCCTTCGAATAGGTTCCGATCTTTTTGTGCGCGTAGGCGGTGAGATCGACCAGCGCCAGCACATCGGGGATGCGTTTGCGCCGTTCAGCACTGCTCATGCCGTACAAGCGCCCATGCAGATCGAGAAACTCGCTGCCGGTCAGCCACTCATGGAAGCGAAACAGTTCCGGCAAATAGCCGATCTGTCGCCGCGCCACCCGATCGCCAAGCTTGCGTCCCAGCAGCCGTGCCTGACCGGATGTCGGGTAGACCAGGCCCATCAGCATCTTGATCGACGTCGTCTTGCCCGCGCCATTCGGCCCTAGGAAGCCGAAGACCTCGCCGTAGTCCACCGAGAGCGTCAAATTATCGACGGCGACCTGATCTCGAAAGACTTTGCGCAGCCCGCGCAATTCGATCGCGGGTTCGTTCGAGGGCGCGGCGGTGGTCGCAGCAGGCGATTGAGAAACCGATTCGCTCATGGGTTCAGTATGCCTTACGGCAAGACAGTTTGAGGCGGAAGGTCAACCGAGAACGAACGCCCCCGGTAACCGACGCCCGGCGGTTTAGCGCCGGGCTGACGTCGGGCGACGATGCGCTCATCGGACCAAAGCGCTCCGTCTAATGCAGCGAATCGGCCACCGACATCACGCTGGCATCGCCGTTCGTGCCAACCATGTGCAGGATGCCGTCCTTCTGCCAGAGGACGACCTGGCCCTGATCGCTCTTGATCAGCAGCGCCGGGCTGCCCTGTACTGTCTCGTTACTCGTGGTAGCGCCGCTCGGCACCGGGATGATCAGCGTATGCTGCCAGTCCTTGACCGCGCGCAGTTGAGCAACCGTATCCGGCGGCAGGAAGCCGCTGGAGAGCAGTTCATCACGGAGCAGCGACATATCGACCGTCGACGGAATCGTCAGCGTCGGGCTTTCCATCTGCGCCACGACCAGATGCTTGCCGTTCTGTTCGTAATCGAGCGCGGCTCCAGCCGGCACATCGAGCTTGAAGGTCGCGGTCGGCGTCGTCGCCGGATCCGGCAGCGGTGCCGGATCGAGCTTGCCGAGCGCGAAGAGATCGCGCGCCCGCTGCACGTTCAAGTCGTAGCTAACCGTGCCGGGATCGGTGAGATAGACCGTCGGATCGACACCCGAGAAGGTCGAAAGGCTCGATGGAATCTCCATATCGCCATTCAGGTGCGCCTGGGCGTCGGCCACCGACGTTGCCGTCTTCAAGCTCTGCTTGCTCAAGGTGGTGCTCGGCGTCCCAAGGCCCTTCAGTTGCGCCTGCACGAACGAACCCATGCCCGAATCGAGGGAGGGCGACGATGCCGAGGCGTTCGGCGCCACCAGATCGAGCGGGAAGGTGATCGCCGAGAACTGCTGGACGCGAAAACCGTTCAGCATATTGTCGGCGAGCGAACCGATCGGGGACACGGCAATGACCGCGACCATCAGGGCGATCACGGCGACGCCCGCGATGGCGCTCCGTCGCCCCACTCCGCTGATACGACTCATGAACCGATCTCCTTTCAACCATTGGGAATGTGATGCGCCCGCGCCACGTCGCGCGTCGACCTGCTGCCAGGCCAGATCTTCATCGACTGGCCGGTTTGAGGGCGTCATCGTGTGCAGCATCGTCGCGACCGCATCGGCCGTGTCGACGATTCGAGCCAGACGTTCACGGCAGGCGGCGCAACCGTCAATATGCGCGGCCCACTCCGACCAACGTTCGTCGGTGACCGCTTCATCGGCAAAGGCGCGTAGCTCGCCGTTCGTCAGGCAGTGTGTTTCCATCGCTCGCTCCTTACCGTTCACCTGGCGGTGGGAACAGAGCTTCGAATCGCCCACGGAATGCATGTTCAGCGCGCACCAGAATCGTTCCAACCGAACTGGGTTTGACGCCGACCGCGCCGGCGATTTCGGCGTAGCTGACACCGGAATAACGCAGGATCAGCACGGTTCGATCTCGTTCCGAAAGACGGGCCAGCGCTTGTCGCACCATCTGAGCGTCACTCTGCCGGTCGACTTCATCGGCCGCGCTCGGAGCGGCCGGGCGGGATGGCCATTCGAGGCGCACCCAGCGCAACAGCCGGTGGTACCCGCGCTTCCGCGAGCGAACCGCGTTGAAGCCGGTATTCGATGCGACGCGATAGAGCCAGCCTCCGACGTTGTCATCCAGGTCGAGCGAATCGAGCCGCTCGTGGAGTCGCAAAAAGACATCCTGCGCGAGGTCTTCCGCTTCCTCCGGCGAGCCGGTGATGCGCAAGAGCACTCCATACACCGTCGCGTAGTGGCGACGGAACAACTCTTCGAAGGTCGCTTCTCCGGTGCGGACACCCATCTCGGCGATCGAGATGCTTCCCACCGGTGAGAACGGCTTAGGACTAATCATCAGGGTGCGCTCCACCCAATCGCGCCGTCACCAATCGACCGCGCTCACTTAACTAAACACCGTGGCGCTCTGCTTTGTGACAAGCATCGATCACCGCGCCCACAACCAAGCGAGGGCCGGTATTGACGGCCCTCGTAGCAGAGGCGGGAAAAGAGTCAGTAGCTTGGTTATGTCGTATCAGACGGTCGTTCGCCAAGGGTTATAGTCACCTCGTCTTGATTACCGTCTTGGTGCTGCACGGTAACGCGAATCGTATCGCCCGGCGCATGTTTGTACACCTCATTAAGGAATTGATGCTCACCATCGAGCGTTACCCCCTCCACCGCGATAATCTGATCGCCCGCAACCAGCCCGGCGGACGCGGCCGGGCTGCCGGAAAGCACGTCCACCAGCATCACCGGTTCCGCCGTGTCGGTGGCCGTCGAACCGCTTACCGGTGACAGCGAACGAAAGCTTACGCCGATATACGGATGCGTCACCGCGCCATGTGCGATGATCTCATCCGCGTACGACTTGACGGCGTTACTCGCAATTGCAAATCCAAGGCCTTCCGAACCGGTCTGCCCGAAGCCGCCGCGCACCACCGCGGTATTCATGCCGATCACCTCACCATTAAGGTTAAGGAGTGGCCCACCGGAGTTGCCCGGATTGATCGGCGCATCGTGCTGGATGAGATGGCCGAGTAGATAGCCCTCGCCGGTATCCAGGCTTCGTTCGACACCGCCGATAATACCGTCCGTCACCGTGTTTCGAAACTCGCCGAGCGCACTGCCGATCGCCAGCACGCTCTGGCCCGGATGCACGGTCGATGAATCGGCAAACGGGACCACGCCCGGGACGTCGCCATCCATCTTGATCACGGCGACATCCTGGAATGAATCGCTGCCGACCAGGGTCGCCGTGGCCTTGGTGCCATCGAGCAGCACGACGACCAATGCATCGGCGCCATCGACAACGTGATCGTTCGTCACGATGTGCCCCTGATTATCGATGATAAACCCGCTGCCCATGGATGCGGTCTGCTCCGAGCCGTCGCGACCTTTCTGTTGGTTTTCGATCGTCACGACCGCCGGATTCACCCGTTTGACGATCGTGTCCTTCGTTTCGGTCGAGACATCCGCCTGGCGTGTACTTGCCGCGTCCGTCGCGGAGAGCGCGGCGGTACTCTGTGCTGGCGCATTCTGTCGTCCATACCAGTAACCCGCAATGCCACCGATGAGCAAACCGCCCGTTGTGCCGGCAACCAGCGTAACGATAAGGAGTCCAATCGCCGAAGTCAGTGCTATCTGTCGTCTCATGCCGGCCCTTCCGCCACCAGACTCCGGAAAAAGCGTCGCCGTACCCAAGTTTCGCCGCCCGGGCTAAGGCGGAACTGAACCGATGCTGAATCCTTCATGAAAAGCGGCCGAACGACAACGCGCAGCGGCAGATCGGCGACCGAATTGCCGCGCGTGCTGAGATCAACTGGTGTCCGCGACAAGATGAGATTTTCGCGGTTACGCGACAGCCACTTGAAATCCGGCGAGACACCTTGATAAACTGCGCAGAGAATATCCAGGCAAACTCGAAAAGCTAGCGATCAGTCGTAGAGATCTGCTCGAAGTTAGCTGGACGGCGAGGGGCTCGCCAACAACGGCGGTTAGGGATACATCTATCCCTGGCCGATTCCGTAACTTTCGAAATTAACCGTTCTCCTATTGAGTGGAACACGAGTTGCTCGGGGCAACCAGGTCGAAGGAGGTGGATCCGAACCACAACGTGAGCACGTGCAACCCCAGCATCGGATCTATGCGTCGTATCCGTATAGGCAGGGATTGAAGGCAGGTTCGGCTCAACGCTCTCACGACGCGAGCGACGGCGGAATCGAAGCGCTTCAATGTTTACGCGTGAGGTGGAGAGACTTATGGACCACGAACCCGGATATCAGCGGTTGATGGATGAGGTGATGACCGGTCAGATGACCCGTCGCACCGTCCTTAAACGCGCGGTCGCCCTCGGCCTAAGCGCCCCGGCCATCGCAGCCCTTCTGGCCGCCTGCGGCTCGTCGAGTGACAAGACGCCATCGGCCGCATCGACGACGGCATCAACGGGCACGACCCCGGCCGCGACCAGCGGCAGCAGCGGCGGAGCGACCCCCGCAGCAACCAGCGGCACCGGCAGCGC
Source organism: Thermomicrobiaceae bacterium (assembly GCA_025966355.1). Taxonomy (GTDB): domain Bacteria; phylum Chloroflexota; class Chloroflexia; order Thermomicrobiales; family Thermomicrobiaceae; genus CALAGB01. Next base: position 1,058 of record JAICWZ010000026.1, on the reverse strand, counting down.
CGGTACGCCGTCGGCCGCATCGACGGCCACCCAGGCGGCCAGCGGGCCACGTGGGGGCGGCGGCAACTTGCGGCTGCTCTGGTGGCAGGCGCCGACGATCATTAACTGCCACCTGTCGTCCGGCACCAAGGACTTCGACGCCGCGCGACTCTGCCTGGAGCCGCTCGTTGAGGCAAATACCAAGGGCGAGCTCATCCCGGTGCTGGCCGCCGAAGTCCCATCGCTCGGCAAGGGCGTCGCCGAAGACGGCACCAGCGTGACCTACAAACTGCGTGACGGCGTCAAGTGGCACGATGGCCAGCCATTTACCGCCGATGACGTCAAGTTCACGTTCCAGTGGGTCACGGATCCCGACGCCGGTGCCACGACCTCGGGCAACTACCTCTCTATCAAAGACGTCGAGGTTGTTGATCCGCTGACGGTCACGATCCACTTCAAAGACCCGAACCCGGACTGGTTCACGCCGTTCCGGAGTGGTGAAGGCGTCATCATTCCGCAGCACATCATGAAGGATTTCATGGGTGCCAAGGCGCATAGCGCGCCGTTCAACCTCAAACCAATCGGCACTGGTCCCTTCAAGGTCGACAGCTTCACACCCGGCGACAACGCCGAATATTCAATCTTCGCCGACTACTGGGATCCGGGCAAACCGCACTTCGACGCGGTGAGCATGAAGGGCGGCGGCGACGCCACCAGCGCCTCGCGCGCCGTTATCCAGTCGGGCGAAGTCGATTACGCCTGGAACATCCAGGTCGAGGAAGCGGTCCTCAAGCAGATCGAAGGCGCCGGTAATCTCGGCAAGTTCATCACCTGGGATGGCGGCGGCACCGAGAAACTCATCCCGAACTTCTCCGATCCGAACACCGAGCAGGACGGCCAGAAGTCGAACAAGAACGTGCCGCATCCGCACTTCAAGGTGCTGGAGGTCCGGCAGGCGCTCAACGTCGCGGTCGACCGCGACTCGATCGCCGGCCAGCTCTACGGCCGAGGTGGCAAGGCGACGCCGTACGTCGAGAACAACGTCTCGGCGATCCTGCCGCCCGACATCAAGTACACCT
>JAICWZ010000003.1 GCA_025966355.1 Thermomicrobiaceae bacterium | reverse complement strand
GTGCGGGTGTAGGACACGGCGCGCCGAGGGAGTCGCATCTTCCCGGCCATCGCCCGAGGATAAATCCATCGGGCTACGTAGACGAAGTCCCTAACGGGACTAGAGATAACATTTGCATTCCTCCTCAGTCCCGAAGGGACTTCGTCTACGTAGCCCTGGGTTTTGAACCCAGGGCAAACGGAGCCCGGCGATTCGGTCATCGGTACGCCACCAACGTTCTCCATGCGGGCGTCGACCGCCGAATCGGTTATCGATCACACCAATGAGGGAGGCAGCCTGATGGCTCGCGGCGTGGCAAAGCGGCTGGATGGTTTCGGTACCTCGGTCTTTACCGAGATGAGCCGTCTGGCCGTCGAGCATGGCGCGATCAACCTCGGCCAGGGTTTTCCTGATTTTCCCGGTCCCGACGTTGTCAAGGAAGCGGCCGTCACCGCGATTCGCGCCGACCTGAACCAGTACGCGCCGAGCCACGGCACGCCGCGCCTGCGTCAGGCGATCGCCGCCGGGTTCGAGCAGACGTATGGCCGTGAAGTTGACTCCGACGCCGAGGTGACCGTCACGACCGGCGCCACCGAAGCGATGCAGGTTGCCATGCTGGCACTGCTCGACCCCGGCGACGAAGTGATCCTCTTCGAGCCGTTCTACGACGCTTACCCGGCGCAGATCATCTTCGCCGGTGGTGTGCCGCGTCCGGTGCGGCTCAGCCCGCCGGACTGGTCGTTCAGTCTTAACGAACTGCGCCGGGCGATTGGCGAGCGCACGCGCGCCATTGTCATCAACACGCCGCACAACCCGACCGGTAAGATGTTCAGCCGCGCCGAACTGGAATCGATCGCCCTACTCGCCATTGAGCACGATCTGATCGTCATCACCGACGAGGTCTACGATCGCATCACCTACGACGGCGCCGTGCATACGCCGATCGCGCTCCTGCCCGGCATGTGGGAACGGACGCTGACGCTCAACAGCACCGGCAAGACGTTTTCGATGACCGGCTGGAAGATCGGCTTCGTCATCGGCCCGGCCGATCTCTCGGCGGCGCTGCGCGGCATCCATCAGTTCAACGTCTTCGCCACGGCGACGCCCTTTCAGGAGGCGATGGCCGTCGCTATGGAGCAGGCCGAAGCGCAGGGCTACTACGATGCCTTGCGGGCGAACTACACCGCCCTGCGCAACCAGCTGCGCACCGCGCTGGAAGCGGCCGACCTGCCGGTGCTGCCCGTCTCCGGCAGCTACTACCTGATGGCCGATGTCAGCGGCCTCGGCTTCGACGACGATGTCGCCTTCTGCCGCTACTTAACCAGCGAAATCGGCGTCGCCGCCATCCCACCCTCCGCCTTCTACGCCGACCCGACCACCGCTCCCCTCCTCGCCCGCTTCTGCTTCGCCAAACGCCCCGAAACCATCGCCGCCGCCGCCGAACGCCTGGCCGCCCTCCCGGTGCTGCGCCCGAAACGGCGCAGCTGACAACCCGGGAGCGCTGGCGAACGCGCCTCCAGATCGCTATCATGCTGCGAGCGAAACCGCGCAGCGAATGAACGTGGTATTTGGGAGGCACGCGTGACCGCAACACCCGCGCAGCGAACCGTCGGTATCCTGATTTTCGATGATGTCGAAGTGCTCGATTTCTGCGGGCCGTTCGAGGTGCTGGCGACGGCGCGACCGGATGGTTCGACCAACACCGATGCACCGCTCTTCAAGGTCGTGACGATCGCCGAAGAGAACCGCCTGATCACATGCGTCGGCGGGCTGCTGGTGCAGCCGCATCACACGATCGACGATCATCCGCCGCTCGATATCCTCGTCGTACCGGGCGGGCAGGGGACGCGCTCGCAGCGGCTCAATGCACGCCTGCTCGACTGGATCGCCGCCCAGCGGCAGGCGATCGAGCTGACGACGAGCGTCTGCACCGGCGCCTTCCTGCTTGCCGAGCGCGGCATTCTCGATGGCAAGCGCGCGACGACGCACTGGGCGAGCGTCGACTGGATGCGCGAGAACTACCCGGGCGTCACGATGCTGACGGACGAGCGCGTGGTCGATGAGGGGAGCGTCATCACCTCGGCCGGTGTTTCGGCCGGGATCGATATGGCGCTGCATGTCGTGGCGCGCTTGCATGGCGCCGGTGCCGCCGAATGGACGGCGCGGCGTATGGAGTACGACTATCGGCCGCCGGTCATGAAGTAGAGGCTAACCGAGAATCAATCGCGAAGAGGGAGTGGGTCAGGTGGCTGCACTGATTATCGGCGTCATCGTTCTGGTGGTTGGTGGCGCGCTCATGTATTTCGGGCGGCGCACGCAGGCGAAGACGAACCTGATGCGCTCGGTCGCGACGGCGAACGCGTCGGAACTCTCCGATCTGCTGCCGGGTGAGATGGTGGAGCTGAAGGGGACGATCCGTTGCGCCAGCCCGCTTTCCGCCGAGTACGTCAACAAGGCGTGCGTCTGGTATTCGGCGGAGATGACGCGCGAATACGAACACCGCGAGAAGGATTCCGACGGCAACTGGGAGACGAACCGTCGTTCGGAAACCGTCTCCTCGAACAAGCAGTTCACGCCTTTCTTCGTGCAGGACGCGACCGGCCAGACGCAGGTCGATCTCGATGGCGCCGAGATCGACGCGCCGGTGATCCTCGATCGCTTCGAAGACAAGGCGTCGGAGGGCAGTTCCAGACCGAGCATCTCGATCGGTGGCATCTCGATCTCCGGTGGCGGCGGCGACAAGACGCTCGGCTACCGCTACAAGGTCAAGGCGTTGGAGACCGACAAGCCAATCTACGTGCTTGGCGCCTATCGCGAGGACGGCACGGTCGGCGCCCCGCCCGAGGGGAGCAAGACACGTAAATTCATCGTCAGCCATCGCACCGAAGAGCAACTGCGCACCGCCTGGGGCAAAAGCGCCTACCGCATGGGCCTCGCCGCCATCGCGTGCGCCATCATCGGTGTCATCCTGATTGTGGTTGGGATCGTGCTGCTGGTGGTGTAGACGCACGACGTTAGTCGCAAAAAAAATCGTAGGGGAGCAACCCGTGTGCTCCCGCCGGTCGCCGTTGTTCCGGCGACCGCGTCCTCCCCGGTCACCTATCATCAACGTCCCTCGAAGGACGCCCCCCATAGCGTACGCATAAGGGACACCATGCCGAGCGAACGTCGCTGTGTTCGATGAACGTTGCGACGCGGAAGCGGGGAAGACGCGGTCGTCTGCGACGGCGACCGTGGGAGCACACCGGTTGCTCCCCTACGATTCGAGCGGTTTTTGGCATAGCTATGCTGGGGAATACGCGTCAGGGGTTCGCGGTGTAGTACGCGTCGATGACTTTGCGGACGATCGGTGCGGCGACATCGCCGCCCTCGCCGCCGTGTTCGACCATGGCGACGGCGGTGATTTTGGCGCCGTCGGTCGGGCTGAAACCGGCGAACCAGGCGTGCGGCTCTTCCTGGCTGCTTTCGGCGGTGCCGGTCTTGCCGGCGGTATCATGCGTTTCACCGGCAAACGGCTTGGCGACCGAGAAGCCGGCGGCGGTGCCGTTCGGCGCCGTCGTCACCTGATGCAGGGCCGAGCGGATCGTGGCGAGCTGCTCGGCGGTCGCCGGGAGCTTCCCTTTCTCCTTCGGCTTGGCGGTGTAGACGGCGGTGCCGTCGATCTTCTTCACCTCTTGCACCAGGAACGGCTGCCAGAGCGTGCCACCGTTGGCGACGGCGGCATAGGCATCGGCCACCTGCAGCGGCGTGGCGAGGAAATAGCCCTGGCCGATCGAAAGGTTGATCGCGTCGCCGCGCGCCCAGTAGTCGTTGACCGTTTTGATCTTCCAATCAGGATCGGGGACCGTGCCGGGGGTTTCCGGAATCTCGGGGATGCCGGTCGGTGTGCCGAAGCCGAACGCCTTGGCGGCGTCGGGCAGGATATTCTGCCCCTTCTTATCGAGTTGGTCGGCGATCTGATAGAAGACGGTATCGCAGGACTGGACGAGCGCGTTGTAGAGCGTGAGCGTGCCCTGCCCGTTGGCGCTCCAGTCGTGCCATTTCTGGTCGGAGCCGGGCAACGAGAAGCTCGCCGGACAGCTATAGCTGCTTTGCGGCGTCAGCCCGAGCGATTGCATACCGGCCACCATCGTGACGACTTTAAAGGTTGAGCCGATCGGGTAGCCAACCTGCGTCGCGCGGTTTTCCAACGGGCGCTTGGTGTTGTCATTCAGATCGGCCCACTGCTGGTCGGTCATGCCGAGGATGAACTGATTCGGGTCGTACGATGGGTTGCTCGCCATCGCCAGCACGGCGCCATTGGAAGGATCGAGCACGACGACGCTGCCCCATTTATCGCCGAGCGATTGATAGGCGGCGGTTTGGACGTCAAGATCGATCGTCGTCACGATGTCGTCGGCTGGTTCGCTCTTGATCTCGGCAATCGTCGAGCGTTCGCTGCCGTCCGACCCGACGATGACGAGCCGTCCGCCGCGCTTGCCGGAGAGATACTTCTCGCCCCACGACTCGAGTCCGGCCCGACCGATCCGGTCGCCTGACTGGTAGCCATCCTTCGACATCGTTTTCAGCTCATCGGCCGTGATCTCGCTCAGATAACCGACAACCTGGGCCGCCGCGGCACCGGCCGGGTAGACGCGATCTGGCCATTGCTGCACGGTGACGCCCGGGATCGCGTTGAGCTTGGAGAGAAGACCCGGGTCGATGTTCGCCGGGAAGTTGCGCACCGGCATGAACCAGTCGGGCTGGCCATTGGCGTATTTCGCCTTGATTTCGTCCGGCGTCATATCGAGCAACTGGCTGAGCTGTTGTACCATCGCGTTCTCGTCTTTGATCTGGCCGGGAATGATGCCGACCTTGCTGATCATGCCGAGACTGGCGAGCGGCCGCCCCTTGCGGTCGAGAATGCGCCCGCGCTGCGGCACTTCCGGTATCCAGCGAACGAGTCCATCGTTCAGGTTGTTGAAGATCATCGAGGGCGTCCAGTCGACCTTCCAGACATCGCCCTCGTGGACCAGTGTCATCGTGTTGTCTTGCTGAATCTCGCCGACTTTGCCCGATTGCCAGACGACGTGAATCGGGATGCGCGTCGCGTCGGGCGGTGCGTTGCCGATGGTCGCGACGAGCGAGGTTTCGCCCGCTTCAGCGTAGATCTCCTGATAACGTTTGGTGAAATCGTCTTCCTTGATCGTCTGCTGCGAGGTTGTCGAGAGCAGTTGGTACATGCCGGTGAAGTCGCTGTTCGTCCAGAGTTGGACGTAGGCGCTCGCCACCTCGTTGGGCGTGCGGAGATCCTTGGCGGCGGGCACGGTTGGTGTGGCGGCGCTGTCATTACTGGGACCGCCGTCGGGATTCCCCGAACTGTTTTGAGCGATCGGTGATCCGCCGGACTTCCCGCCGATGAGCGGCGTGCCGCTGCTGCCGAGATGATCGGCGACGAGGAAGAGCGCCAGCACGACGATCATCAGCCCCATCAGACTCATGATGAGCTTGGGAACGGCGCTGCGTGAGGGTGGTCGCCGTGAATATGGGGAGCGATATTGCGGCACGGTCAGGACCTTCCTGGTCTGGCGTTCCACATGCGCTGCCCGGGCGCGCCGGACAAAAACGCGTGACGCGACTGTCCGTACAGCGCTTCGGCATGCGGGCTCAACTCTGCCACTCCTGTGACGCTACAGTCAAGGGAGCGGCGATCAGCGCAGCCCGCGCGTATGTTGGGTGCTGCGATAGGCGAGGCTGACGCTCGCGCCGGTGTGAATGCGCTGGATCGACTCGCCAAGGAGCGGTGCGATCGAAAGCACGGTAATCTTGTCAAGCCGTTTCTCCGGTGGCAGTGGAATGGTGTTGGTGACGACGACCTCACGAATCGGGCTGACGGCGAGCCGCTGAATGGCCGGTCCGCTGAGCACGGCATGGGTGGCGGCGGCATAGACTTCGGTTGCCCCATTGTCAATGCAGACCTGTGCCGCCTGCGTAATCGAGCCGGCCGTGTCGATCTCGTCATCAACCAGCACCGCCTGGCAACCGGCAACCGAGCCGATCAGGTTGAGTGTTTCGCTCTTGTCGGCGTTGCCGATGCGCCGCTTCTCGATGATCGCCAGCGTCGCGTCGAGCTCTTCGGCGAAGTTGCGCGCCCGCTTGGTATTCCCGAGGTCGGGCGAGACGACGACCGGGTTACTCAAACGCTTCTCCTGGAAATAACGTGCCACGATCCCCATGGCGGTCAGTTCATCGACTGGAATGTTGAAGAAGCCCTGAATCTGCCCGGCATGCAGATCGACCGTCAGGACGCGGTTCGCCCCGGCGACGGTGATCATGTCGGCGATCAGGCGCGCCGTAATCGGGACGCGCGGCTGGTCTTTCTTGTCGGTCCGGCCGTACCCGTAGTAGGGGATGACGGCGGTGATACGGCCAGCCGAGGCACGCTTGAGCGTATCGATGATGATGAGGAGTTCCATGATACTTTCGCTGACCGGCGTGCTGAACGATTGGATGACGAAGGCATCGTTTTCGCGCACCGATTCGCCGATGCGCACGAAGATATTCTCGTTCGAGAATGGGAAGACCTCGATGCGACCGGGTGGGAGATCGATATAGGAGCAGATCTCGTTCGAGAGATCCGGGTTCGAATTCCCACTGAAGATCGTCAATTCATCATAGAGGCCGCTCATCGTCGTCCCCTTCCGCCGTGAGCGCGATGAGCGCCCGTTGTGCCGCCATCTGTTGCGCGATCCGTTTACTGCTGCCGGTTCCGACGCCGATCGTCTCTCCGGCGCTCACGACCTCAACCGTGAAGATGCGTTCGTGCGCCGGCCCTTCGATCGAGACGGTGCGATAGCTCGGCGTGACCCGTTTCTGTTCCTGAATCAGCTCCTGGAGCCGCCCTTTGTAGTTCGTTTCCTGACCGAGCGAAATGATCGCTTCGGCGTCCTCATCGAGCAGCGCACCCAGGAATTCGCGGGTCGTCTCCAGCCCCTGGTCGAGAAAGATCGCCGCGATCACCGCCTCGAAGGCACCTGCCAGAATCCGGTCGCGAATCTCGCCAATTTCGGCCGATTCGCCGCGCCCGAGATAGAGCAACGCATCGAGTTCGAAGCGCCGCGCCCAACCGGCCAGTGTTTCGGTGCGCACCAGCGCGGTGCGATAGGCGGTGAGCGAACCCTCGGGGAGATCGGGGAAGCGCAGGTAGAGCGCTTCGGCTGTGAGCATACCGAGGATTGAATCGCCGAGAAACTCGAGTCGCTCGTTTGAGTAGTGTACCGCTTGCGGCGCTTCGATTCCCTGCTCATTCAAGTAGGAGCGGTGCGTCAACGCCAGGCGCACGAGGCCGAGATCGTCGACCGGCACGCCGAGCGATCGACGTGCCGTCTCCGCGCGTTCATCGTCGGGCCAGACGTGCGCACACGCCAGAGAATCAGTTGATTCGGATGGTTCGTGAATCACGATAACTACTTAATCGCGGCACCGAGATCAACACGTGCCTCGCGGGCGACCGAGTTGAGCCGGGTCCAATCGACCGAGACGGTGTAGATGTAGTGCAGGGGGTCGGTTTCGCGGGTCGTCGAGTGCGCCAGACCGGTGCCGACCAGAAAATGGATCATGGCGTCGGCGATACGGTTATCTTCCGGCACGCGATCATCAAGCGAAATGGCGTTGCCACCGGCGCGCTGCGCGTCGCTGGCCCGTTTCAGTCCATCGCGAAAGGCATCGGAAAGGAGATCGGCGCGCTGTTGCACGTCACGTAGCGCACGGCGCCGGCTCGCCGCGATATCGCCACCATTCTCCAGCGGAGAAGCCTCGAGTTCGATGTCCTTGACTTCTTCCCGCCAGGTGTAGTGATGGACGATATATCGGAGCAACCGCTGCAAATCGTCCGACACGCCTTCTCCTCCGCCGTCGATAAACGTTCTTCCGTTGATTATAGCCCGGCCGTTCATCGCCTGGCGGTCCGATCGCGGCGTATCTTAGCCGGTCTCCTCGCCGGCTTCGGGCAGGAAGAAGCGGGTCGCGTCGCCCTGTTGCACCTCCGCGTCGTTCTCCATGCCATCATGCACGATCTGTTTTGCCTCGCTGGTCGACATATACATCCAGTGGTGCGGGTCGGAACTGTAGATCCGAACTTCTTCAGGGAAGTGATCGTCACGCCCGAACCAGTAACTCGAACCGTCGCCCAACACAATCTTCAATTCGCCGCTCATGAACGTGCTCCTTTCGGCTACACCAACGCAGTTCGCACGTTGGTTGCCGCCAGCACGCGAACGTGTCGTTGGCGACCGGAGGATTCTGTCCTCGCGCCTCAGCGATTCTCGATGCGGTGGAAGCGCTCGGCGAACGGGAGGCCGTCGGCTTCACCGGCACGCGCGGCGCCTTCACGCATCCACTTCTCGACCTCGTCGAAATGGCTGCCAAGCTGGCTGTCGTGGGCGCGCAACGCCGCGATCTTGATATCGAGCGTCGCACTGATGTCGACCGAGTAGTTGTTGACCGGCGCGCCGACGACGAAGACTTCGCTCACCTTGTGCGGTGCGAGCCCTTCGGCCAGCAATTCCGGGAAATCCCAGGCGTTCTGCGAGGCCGGATAGACGGCCGCCAGCGCCGCCTGGCCGCAGGCGAGATGATCGGGATGATGGCGGCCGATATAGTAGGCCGGCTCCCAGACGCGGTCGGGCGAGGGGCAGATGACGCGCGAGGGCCGATAGGTACGGAGCATGCGCACGATATCGCGCCGCAACGCCAGCGACGGTTCGAGGATGCCGTCGGGATAATCGAGGAAGATGACGTCTTTGAGGCCGATGATCTCACCGGCGGCGCGCTGCTCGCGTTTGCGTGTTTCGGTCGTTTCGCGACGCGCACCGACGCTTAGGGTCGTCGCGAGGTCATCGCCACCCCCCGAAGCGTCGGTGCAGATCACGTAGTACACATCCCAGCCCTCTTTGATCCAGAGCGCGGAGGTACCGGAGCTGCCGAATTCGGCATCATCCGGGTGTGCCACGATGACCATCGCAACCTTGTTCTCTTCTTCGCTCGTCATGCGCACTCCGTTCCGCTGATTGGATGATTCATTCGCCTGCACGAGGTTAGGCGCCCCAACTGCGCATCATATCAGGGATCGGAGGATGTGGATATATTGGCATGACGATTGGCGCGGTGAAGAGCGGTTCAGAGCGCTGAGGAAAGGGGATCGCTATTCGGCTGGGCTGGCCTCGTCGCCGAGCATGCTCACGAGAAAGCTGAGATCGGCGCTGAGCGGAGACCAGGGGAGGGATTGCTGCTGCACCGCGTCGACGACTTGAGCGAACGACAGGCCGAGCGCCGTGGCTTCCAGCTCGATCAACTCGCGCACTTGACCGGGCGAGAGTTCGCCCGATTGCAGCGCCCCGGCAAGTTTGTCGGGGATGACGACGCGTACGATTGCCATTCGATTGCTCTCCCCCGTAGCATGCTTCGACTCGTTCATCATATTGTATCTGGTGACACGCCCAACAAAACATCGGTATCATGACAGATTGGTGACAACGCCGCGACGAACATGCGTCTTGCCCGAATCGGCTCCCTGTATCATACTTGGCTGTTCGGGGCGACATGGACATGGAGACGTGAGCGCCGATTGAGGGAGACGAAGCTTGATTTCCAATAATCGTGTCCGGGTGCGTATGGCACCCAGCCCGACGGGCGATCTGCACGTCGGTGGGGCGCGCACCGCGCTCTTTACCTGGCTCTTCGCGCGGCATCATGGCGGCGATTTCATTCTGCGCATCGAGGATACCGATCGCAAACGCTTCGTGGACGAAAGCATGCAGGGCATTTTCGAGGCGCTGCGCTGGCTCGGGCTCGACTGGGACGAGGGACCGCAGGTCGGCGGGCCGTACGGGCCGTATATCCAGAGCGAGCGGCTCGATCTGTATCAGGAGCGGGCCGCCTGGCTGGTCGAGCATGGGCATGCTTATCCCTGCTTCTGTAGCCCGGAGCGGCTGAACGAGGTGCGCGCCGCCCATCGCGAGCGGGGCGAGCCGCCGGGATACGACCGGCACTGCCGCAATCTGACGCTGGAGCAAATCGCCGAGTATCGTGCGCAGGGGATCGAGCCGGTCATCCGGCTCAAGATGCCGCTGGAGGGCACGACCTCGCTCACCGACCTGTTGCGCGGCGAGATCACCTGGGAGAACCGGCTGCTGGAAGACGCGGTCATCCTCAAGTCAGACGGCTACCCGACCTATCACCTGGCCGTCGTAATCGACGATCATCTGATGAAGATCAGCCACGTCACACGCGGCGAGGAGTGGCTGCCGTCGTCACCGTTGCATGTGCAACTCTATGAAGCCTTCGGTTGGGAACCGCCAATTTTCGCCCATCCCTCGGTCATTCTGAAACCGGACGGCAAGGGAAAGCTGAGCAAGCGCGACGGCGCGGTCGGCGTGCTGGAATACAAGCGCAACGGCTATCTGCCGGAGGCACTCGATAACTACCTGGCGTTGCTCGGCTGGTCATCCGGCGATCAAGAGATCTTCACCCGCGAGGAGCTGATCGAAAAGTTCGACCTGGCCGATGTCAATCCGAGCCCGTCGCGCTTCAGCTTTGAAAAGCTCCTCTGGATGAACCAGCACTACATCAACCACATCCTGACACTGGAAGATTTAACCCAGCGCTGCATCCCGTATTTGCAGCAGGCCGGACTCGTTTCCGATGTAGCCGGCGATCCATCATCGGCCGAGCACGCCTATGCGCAGTCAGTCATCGCGCTCCTCAAGGACCGCATGAAGCTGCTGACCGAGGTCGTCGAACTGACCAGCTTCTTCTTTACCGAAGAGACGGAGCCGTACGAGCCGTCACTGCTCGTCCCGAAGAAGACCGAGCCGTCGGCCGTCGGCCCGGCGTTGGAGCGGGTCGAGGCGATCCTGACCGAGGCCGATTTCGACGACGAGGCAGCGATGCAGGCGAGTCTGGACGAACTGCTCGCGGAACTTGGTTTAAAGCGCGGCCAACTCTACATGGCGATCCGCGTCGCCGTCACCGGCCGCACCGTCTCGCCCGGCCTCTTCGAGACGATGCGCGTCCTCGGCAAAGAGCGCACGCTGGCGCGCATCGCGGCGGCGCGAGCGAAGCTGGCAGCCGGGTAGCGGCCCTCACCCCCGGCCCTTCTCCCAACGACTGGGAGAGGGGTGTCTCGAGGCGAACGTTCGCGACTTTCCTGAGAGATTTGCGCCGTCGCGCGACGCCCGAGGATAAATCCATCGGGCTATAAGACGAAATCCTTGCGGGATTGAGGAAGACGCTTCTTAGTCCCCGCGGGGACTTCGTCTACGTAGCCCGATGGTTTTCAACCTCGGGCGGAGTGCGGGCACCGACAGCGCCACCGGAATACGCATCCGTTCGCCTCAAGACCCCCTCTCCCAATTCTGGGAGAGGGGCCGTGGTGAGGGCCGCTCCGCCTACTCGTTCGTCGCGCTGAAGGTCAGCTTGGACGAGTCGGAAAAGCGCTCGATACGGTAGGGCGCGAGTTCCGGTGGATTCTGGCCCATGAAATCTTCGGCGACGAGCGTGCCCATGGCCGCGCTGAGCGTCACACCGCTATGCATGACGATGTGATAAAGGCCGGAGACGTCCGGATCGAAGCCGATGATCGGGTGCCCATCCTTCGGCATCGGCCGGACGCCGAGCCGCACGCCCTCAGCGTGGATGCCGTGCAGTCCCGGTAACAGTTGTTCAGCGTTGCGCACCACCTGCTCGCAAAACGGATCGGTGATCGACGGCTTCTGCTCGGACTCACCGCGCGCGTCGTAATCTTCGCGATGCAACAGCAGACGGCCGCCGCCATCGGCGTGCACCCAGGTTTCGGGAGAGTGGATGACGCGTTTGACGTTGACCGGCGCCGGTTCGGTGACGATCAGGAGGCCGGGCTGGCGGGTGATCGGCAGGTCGATGCCGGCCAGATCGGCGACACGTGCCGCGTTCGGGCCGGTGGCGTTGATAACCGCGTCGGTGTGGATCACGTCGCCACCGGCGAGCCGCACCGAGTCGATCGATCCTTCCGGACCGCCGAAGCCGATGACCTCACCGGTGACGAGCCGGGCGTTGTAGCGGCGTTTGGCGGCGCTCAGCGCCCCGTGGCAGAGGCCGACGCCGTTGAGCCAGCCTTCGTTCGGCGCGTAATAGATCTCATCTACCTGCGCCTGATTGATGACGACGTCCGGCTCCAGATCGCGCATCACCTGATCGGGCGTGATCGTTTCGACCCGGTAACCCCACTCGTGCAACCGCTTGACCGTGTCTTGCAGTTTCTTCGTCTTCGCTTCGTTGGCGGCGTGCTCCCAGTAGAGCCCGCCGTCGAAATGCGCCCAGTCGCCATCGAGTTCGCGCATTAGATCGAGGTGATCACGCATCGAGCGGGCGTTGAGCCGGTGGTAGTCGCGTGGCGTCTTGCCGAACGAATTGAGCCAGGCGAAGGTGTTGCCGGTCGTGCCCCAGCCGGGGTAGTTGCGTTCGACGACGGTGACGGCGGCTCCGGCCTGTGAAAGTCGGTAGCTCAACACGGAACCGAGGGCGCCCGCACCGATGATAACGATGCGCGCATCTTTCAGGAACGCGGAGCCAATGGTCATCTGCTGTTCTCCCTTACTGTTATTGCACGAAGGTTGACCGCTGCGAGAACGGTCGTAGGGGCCCGATTTATCGCGCCCGGAGCGCCCCTTGAGGAGGCGCCCGTCCTTTGCGTTTACCCAGCACCCCCCGTTGCCATGCACGACGACGATCGTCAAAGATTCGCCTCGTGCGCTCCGCGCACATCGGCCGGGCGCCGCCCCATACCGTACGACCTCCTTGTCGATCCGGCTATGGGGCGGCCCGGTGTCTGCACCTCGTTGTGCCGGCTACCAGCCGAACGCGTACGAAATGCGGCGCGGATCGGCCGCGCCGATCATGAAGCCATTTTCGTGATCGACGACGACCGTGCAGAGCGAACCAGCCCGCGGGGTCATCGCCGGCCAGTCGCGCAGCACGTGGCCGCGATCACTCAAGCCTTTCAGAATATCGGCCCCCATGCGCGCTTCGACGCTCAGCGCCGCCGGGTCGTACGGATGCGGATGATCCGAGCGCGGATAGCTGTAGCTGGCCAGGCGCGGCGCTTCGACCGCCGCCTGCGGATCGAGCTTGAAGTCGATCAGATCGACGGCGAGCTGAACCATCGCCTGCGGCTGGACATCGCTCCCCGGGCTGCCGTACGGCGCGAAGACCTTGCCGTCGCGCATGATCATGCCGGGGCTGGGCGTCAGTCGCGGTCGCTTGCCCCCCTGAATGACGCTCGGATGATTCGGATCGAGCCACGACTGCTTGCCGCGTCCCGAGACGATGAAGCCGAGGCCGGGGATGATCGGCGAGCCGCTGACGCCATCGCTCGGCGTCGACGAAAACGCGTTCCCCTGCTCATCGACGACGCAGAGATAGCTCGTGTCCGGCTCGACGCGCGCATTGAATGGGGCCGGCGGCACGTAGCTGCTGACCGCGCGGCTCGGCGTGCCCGCTTGATAGGCCCACGGATCGCCCGGATCGGGCATGCCGGGGAACGCTCGGTCGAGACGGATGCGGTCGCGCCAGGTCGCGTTGTAATCGGCGCTGTGCAGTCCTTCGATCGGCACATCGACGAACTTCGGATCGCCGTAGTAGCGCTCACGATCGGCGAAGGCCGCCTTGAGCGCCTCGGTGATCAGATGCAATGTATCGACAGAGTTGTGGCCGTACGATGCGAGATCGTAGCCTTCGAGAATCTTGAGCGCCTGCGGCGCCACCGGACCCTGACACCAGGGGCGACAGCTGTAGACGTCGTAGCCGCGATAGTTGACGCCGACCGGCACCTCGACATCGACGCTGAAGTTCTTAAGATCGTCAAGCGTCAGGAAGCCGCCCTCGTCGTGGAAGAATTGGGCGATCCGTTCGGCGATATCGCCTTTGTAGAAGCGGTCACGCGCCGCCTGAATCGCCGCCTCGCGTCCCTTATGCAGCGCGCCCTGCTCGGCTTCGACCAGCAGTTCGAGCGTGTTTGCCAGGTCGGGTTGCTGAAAACGTTCGCCGAGGCGCGGCGTGTGGCCGTTTTTCAGGTAGATCTTGCGGCTGGAGGGCCACTGCGCCAGGATCTTGGCGTCGGCCTCGATATTCGAGCAGAAGAAGTAGTAGCCGGCGAAGCCATCGCGCGCCAGGGCGATGGCCGGCGCGGCGACCTCGGCCAGCGGCAGCGTGCCATAGAGCTTGAGCGCCGTCAGCCAGGAGTCGATGGCGGCCGGCATGACGCAGCGATGCACGCCCGGCGGAATAGCACCGTTGCACTCGTTCACGAAATAGTCGCGATCGACGGCGGCAGGCCAGCTGCCGAGGCCGCTGATGCTGCGCAACTCCTGCTTCTGGGCGCTGTAGATCATGATCGGCGCCACGCCGCCGATATTCGTCATGTCGGACTGTAAGACGTTGATGCACATACCACCGGCAACCCCGGCATCGATCGCGTTACCGCCGATTTCGAGCATGTGCGCGGCGGCGCGTGTCGCCAGATAGTGGCCGGTTGAGACGACCCAGTGCGTCCCGACGATCGGTGGCCGGTTGGTGAGCGGTGGTGGAAACTCAGCCATCTTTACCCTCTTCCGTATCTCGCGATTCAGTTCTCCGATGCGTCGATCTGCGGATCGAGCACGTCGCGCAACGCGTCGCCAAGCAGATTGACCGCGATGACGGTGGCCATGAGGGCGACACCGGGGAAGGTGCCGATCCACCAGGCGACCGAGAGATAGCCGCGCCCATCGGCCAGCATCCCACCCCAGCTCGGCGTCGGCGGCTGGATGCCGAGTCCGAGGAAGGAGAGGGACGCCTCCGAGATGATCGTGCGCGCCACCGTTAGCGTCGCGACAACGGTGATCGTGCCGACCAGGTTCGGCGCGATGTAGTACCAGATGAGGCGCCAGTGCGTTGCGCCGATGGCGCGCCCTGCCTCGACATAATCGCGATGGCGAATGGTGAGCACGTCGGCGCGCACGACGCGCGAGAAGAAGACCCAGCTGGTGATCGCCAGCACGATGACCAGATTGCGTATGCCGGTGCCGAGCATCACCATGACGGCCAACGCCAGCAAGATTGAGGGGAAGGCCATCTGCACGTCGACGAGGCGCATGATGATAGTGTCGGTGAAGCTGCCGAAGTAGCCGGAGAGGACGCCGAACGCGATACCGAGGATCGAGGCGCCGAGTGTCGCGATTAAGGCGATAAAGAGCGAGACGCGCCCGCCGTAGAGGATGCGGGTCAGCAGGTCGCGGCCGAGCTGATCGGTGCCGAGCAGGTGCGACGTATCGCCGCCCGCTTGCCAGGCAGGGGCTTGCAGCTTGTTGCGAATATCCTGCTTCTCGGGTGCATAACTGGTCAGGAGCGGCGCGCCGACCGAGGCCGCGATCAGGATGAGCAGAATGATGCCGCCGGCGATCGCTTTGGAATCGCGGAGCAGGCGCCGCCAGGCGCTCGGGCGTTCGCGGATCGCCAGCGTCGTCGTTGCACGGCCGCTGCCGGCTTGCGTCAGGTTGTTCGGGTCGAGCTGATCAGTCGCGTGCACGTCGATCTCCTCTCAATCGAGCCGAACACGCGGGTCGATGACCCCGTACGACAGATCGACCAGCAGGTTGACGGTGAGGATGATGACGGCAAAGACGAAGGTCGTGGCCATTACGAGCGGGATGTCGCGGTTGTTGATCGCCTGCACGGCGAGTCGCCCGACACCCGGCCAGTCGAAGACCGTTTCGGTGATGACCGCGCCGCCCATCAGCGCCGCGAACTGTACGCCGGTCGCCGTGACGACCGGGATGAGGGCGTTGCGGAAGCCATGCCGCACGATGACCCAGAACTCCTTAATCCCCTTGGCGCGTGCGGTGCGCACGAAGTCCTGCCCGAGCACGTCGAGCATCGACGAGCGGAGCAGCCGGGTCTGATAGGCGGCCGAGTGTATGCCAAGCACGATGCCGGGCATCAGCAGGTACTTGACGCCGCCACGGCCCGAGGCGGGCAACCAACCGAGCATGATGGCGAAGACCATAATGCCGAGAATGCCCGACCAGAAGACCGGCATCGCCTGGCTGCCGAAAACAAAGACGGCGCTCAGCCGGTCGATGATGCTGTCGCGTTTGACCGCAGAGATGATCCCGAGCGGGAACGAGACGGCCAGATTGATGACGAGCGCCGCGATTGTCAGCTCGAAAGTGGCGGGCAGCCGCTCCAGCACCAGCCCGAGCGCCGGCTGCCCGTAGAGAAAGGATGTGCCGAAGTCGCCGTGCGCCAGCTGCTCGAGATAGCGGCCGTACTGCACGAAGATCGGGTCATCGAGCCCCATACTCACGCGTAGCTCGGCGATATCCTGCGGTGTTGCCTCGGGGCCGAGCATGGCCGCCGCCGGATCGCCGGTCAGGCGCACGAGCATGAACGTCACCAGAGTGACTCCGAAGAGCACCAGAACGCTATGCAGCAGTCGCCGGATGATATAGCGCTGCACTGGGGGCTCCTCAGCTCTTGAGTGACGCGTTGAACAGGTAGATGATTTCGTTCGAGCGCGGCTTCCAATCTTCCAGCCGCTTGGACTTGCCGTAGATATCGAGCTGGTTGTACAGGAAGATCCAGGGCGCCGCCTTCACGATCTTGTCGAGCATGTCGTGGTACATCTGAGCGCGCTGGCCGGTATCGACCTGCTGGCGGGCATCCTCGATCGCCTGATCGACCTGCGGGTCGCTCCAGTAGAGTCCACGGCCCTTCGAGCTGACATTGAGCGCCAGGCCATAATCGGCATCGGCGGTGTTGTTGGCGTTGCTCCAGAAGCCCATCTGCATGTCGTCGTTGACCTTGGTGATGTAGTTGTCGAAGAATGCCTGGAACTCGAGCGTCGTCAGGTTGACCTTGATCCCGACCTCGCCGAGCTGGGCAACGATGTTCTCGTCGACTTCCTTATCCTTGAGATAACGGCCGGTGGCACCAAAGAACTTGACTTCGGTCCCTTTTTCGAAGCCGGCTTCCTTCATGAGCGCCTTCGCCTTGTCC
>JAICWZ010000455.1 GCA_025966355.1 Thermomicrobiaceae bacterium | reverse complement strand
AGGGCGTGCTGCGCTGTACCGCGCGGGCGACGGTGAAGCGCGAGCGGCGGGGCACGACGCCGGTGGCCGTTGGTGATCGCGTTCTGGTTTTGCCGACGGCACCGGGCGAAGGCGTGATCGAGCAGGTCTGGCCGCGTGAGCACGCGCTGTCGCGACTGGCGCGTGGGACCGACGATGTCGAGCAGGTGATCCTGGCCAATACCGACCAGCTGATCGTCGTCTTCGCCGTCGCCCAGCCGGAGCCGCATCCGCGCATGCTCGATCGCTTCCTGATCATCGCCGAGGCGCGCGGCATCGCCGCCGCGGTCTGCGCCAACAAGATCGATCTCGACCCGACCGGCGAGTTGCGGCAACGGTTCGCGCCCTATCGCGCGGCGGGCTATCCGGTCTTCGAAACCAGCGTACGTACGCGCCGAGGAATCGAGCAGATCGAGGCGTTTCTGCACGGCAGGGTGACAGCCTTCGCCGGGCCGTCGGGCGTCGGCAAGTCGAGCCTGATCAACGCGCTCGTGCCCGCTCTGGACGAACGGACCGGTGAGATCAGCGAAGCGACCGGCAAAGGGAAGCACACCACCACCTGGACGACCTTGATGCCACTCGGCGACGACACCTACATCGCCGATACGCCGGGCATCCGCCAGCTTGGCTTCTGGGGGATCGATTTCAGCCAGCTCGATCACTATTTCCCGGAGTTTCGCCCCTATCTTGACAAGTGCTACTATAGCGATTGCACCCATCTGAACGAACCGGAATGCGCGGTGCGGGCGGCGGTCGCGACGGGTGCCATCTACGCTGGCCGCTACGAAAGCTATCGCGCGCTGCGCGAGCCGATGCTGGAAGTGTAGTTACCGGCACTAGTGTATGCGTACGTACGCAGAGAAAGGGCGAACCAACCGATGGCTGATGAGATTCAGGGCATTCGCGACGGACTGAAGCAGATCATGACCGACCAGTTCAACACGCTGCGCGAGACGCTCGACGGGCTCGACGCGGAGGCGGTCAACTGGTCTCCGGGGCCGGAGATGAACTCGATCGCGGTCCTCTACACCCATCTGCTCGGTGCCGAGAACTCGATGACGGCGACGGTCGCTGGTGAGTCGTTCGAGCGCGACCGCGACGCCGAATTTCGCGTGACGCAAGACACGGCCTCGCTTCTGAAGCTGATCAACACCGTCGAGTCCAACGTCATGTCGCGCATCGACAATCTGACGCTCGAAGCGCTGGCGACGAAGCATTCGCCGGCCGGCGATCGGCTTGGCCGCAACAACCTCGGCAGCTGGTGGATCTTCCACGCCGTCGAGCATAGCCGCGAGCATATCGGCCAGGCGCTCCTCACCCGCCAGCTCTACGAGCAGCGTGGCTAGCGACCAATCCCGGTTGCCGGAGGATCGGATTGAGCTTGATCCTCCGGTCACCGCCGCCGCTCGACCGTCGCCCGAGGTTGAAAACCGTCGGGCTATGAGACGAAGTCCCAGCGGGGACTGGAAGCAGAAATTCGCGGAGCGACCGCTCCTATTCTTCGTCTGGAGGCTCAGGAATCTCTTCAATGGATGGCCAGAGGGTATTATCCGCGTGGTGGCGATGTTGATTGTTGATGTAGGCGACAACCTTTGATAGGTGCCGCTCGGAAAAGGTATCAACACTATAGTCGCCTTGCCAGGCAAACGGTTCCTCTGCTGATTTGTTGATCGCGTGCGAACTCGCGCCCTTGATGCGTTTGACGGCAACCGCGACCGCGATGGCCGGCGGAATCGAAACCGCCATGTGAACGTGATCCGTGATGCCACCAACCGCATGAACGCTGAGGCCGTGGTGCTGCGCGATCTGACGCAGTTGGCGGTGCACGAGTGGCTCCATCATTGGGGTAATCAATGGTTCCCGTCCCTTTGTTGCCCATACGAGATGATAGAACAATCGCCAACGCGGCATGATCTGCTCCTTCTGGTCATCACGCTAGACTTGGTTGCAACAATACCGCAGATTGTACGTCAAACCTCAGTCCCCGCGGGGACTTCGTCTTGCAGCCCGATGGTTTTCAACCTCGGGCGTTGGCCGGGTGACGCCATATTGATCAGCGAAGCATGGTCACTCTCCAAATTGGATGCTTCATATTGGCCGTTGAAGAATTCGTTAAGATCGGGTTAATGAGCCTATCCGGTGGGGGGTTTGATCGGTATGGGCGGGGGCCCGTGGTTTGAGGGGGATGCAGGATGGGGTCGTTGAAGGAGAAGCTCAGCTTCGAGTGGAATGCTCGGCTGGTGGCGATTACCGGCGTGATGATCGCGGTCGTCTTCGTGATGACCTACGCGACCAAGATCCCGGTTGGGTTCGGTGGTTATATTCACCTGGGTGACACCATGGTCTATGCCGCCGCCTTCCTCTTTGGACCGCTGGTTGGGGTGATCGCCGCGGCCTTTGGTACGTCGCTGTCGGATCTGGCGGCCGGCTACGGCAATTACGCGCCGGGAACCTTTGT
>JAICWZ010000349.1 GCA_025966355.1 Thermomicrobiaceae bacterium | reverse complement strand
GTGGTGATGTTTCGACCATCGTATGTATTCGAATTGGTCCGTCGTTAATGGATCGCGTGGCAGCCAAAAGCCCGGAGAGCTTCGCTCCGGGCTTTGAGGTTGCTGGCTATGGCGTGGGCTAGTTGAGATGCTTTTCGATCTGCTGGAGCAGACGCTGCTTGGGCTGGGCGCCGATGATGCGTTCGACCGGTGCGCCGTCTTTGTAGAGCATCATGGTGGGGATGCTAACGATGCCGAGCGATGCGGCGGTGCGCACGTTCTCGTCGACATTGAGCTTGACGAGCTTCATCTTGCCGCCCTTTTCGGCCGCGATTTCATCCAGGATCGGCCCGACCATGCGACAAGGTCCACACCATTCGGCCCAGAAATCGACGAGAACCGGGACGTTCGACTTGATGACCTCTTCTTCGAAGGTGGCATCGCTAATGGCGGTGGCTTCTGCCATGTTGTTTCTCCTCATTCCTTCAGATGTTACCGGCAGCGACTCGATTTGCGGCAGTTGAACGGTTTGGCGGCGCTGATAACGCCCCGTGCCGCGCCATACATCAGAGCAGTTCGCTACCTGCTCCAAGTATATCAACGTCGTCACCCTTTGCTATAATCCGTACGACATGAACTCACCTGCGATTCGCGTCGGCCTCGACGGATTTTTCCTATCTCAGCCAGCTACCGGGAGCGGTCAGTACACTCTTCATCTCTGGAATGAGCTTGCTCAGCCCACGGATGGTGTCGAAACGATCCTCCTTCGCCCGGCGGGCGTGAGTGACGAAAGCGGGGGAGCATCGGTCAACGTCCGTTTTCCTCCGTTCGCGCGCTCGGCCAAAGCCCGCAAGCTCTGGTGGGAACAATTCGGCGTCCTGCGTGGTCAGCGACTCGCCCGGCCCAACCTGCTGCACATCCCCTATATGTCGGCGCCACGGGCGAACCGCCGCCGCACCGTCGTCACCATTCACGATGTGATCCCGCTACTCTATCCTGAGTATGGCGGATCGACCGCGATGCGGCTTTATCTCCGGGTCGTGCTGCCGGCGGCACGCCGGGCAACACTGATCCTCACCGATTCCGAGTGCTCACGCAGTGATATCGTGCGGCTGCTCGGCGTGAACGCGAAGAAGGTGCGTTCGATACCTCTGGCGGTGAGTGACGAATTTCATCCCGCCTCCGACCCGGTTGCTGAAGCAGAGATTCGGCAGCGGCTCGGTCTGCCGGGCGCCATCGTGTTTAACGTCGGCGGCCTGGACGTGCGCAAGAACCTGGCAACGCTGATCGAGGCCTTCGGCCAGGCGCGGCCGAGTATCGATGACGATGCCCGGTTGGTGATCGGCGGCAGCGCGCACACGAACAACGCCACGCTCTATCCACCATTGGAGCCGGTCATCCAAAAATGGGGACTCGAACGACAGGTGATCCTGCCCGGACGGATTTCCGAAGCGGATAAGCTCTTGCTTTATCGCATCTCGGCGCTCTACGTCTATCCATCGCTCTACGAAGGGTTCGGCTTCACTCCGCTGGAAGCGATGGCCTGCGGTCTGCCGGTGATCTCATCGAATCGTTCCAGCCTGCCGGAAGTCGTCGGTGATGGCGGGCTCGTCGTTGAACCGGACGCGGATCGAATGGCGGCGGCGATCGTTTCACTCTTGACGGACGACCAGCGGCATCGCGACCTCAGCGCGCGAGCGCTCGCACAGGCGGCGCACTTCAGCTGGGCACGCACCGCCCAACAGACGCGCGAGGCGTACTGGGACGCCAGCGGTCTGCGACCAATCGCGACCAACCCATTGTGAGTAACCGGTGAAAATCCTCATGCTGTCGAAGGCGCTCGTGGTGGGTGTCTATCAACGGAAGCTCGAAGAGCTGGCCCGTATTCCGGGCGTCGAGTTGCTGGTCGTCGTGCCACCGCACTGGCACGAAGCGCGTGTCGGAGTGCAGCGGTTGGAACGGCTGCACACGGTCGGCTACCGCCTTGTCGAATCGCCGATGCGCTTCAACGGCCATCATCACGTCCACTACTATCCAAATCTCGGTCGGATCGTGCGCCATTTCAAGCCGGACGTTTTTCATGTTGATGAGGAGCCGTTCAACTTCGTGACGCTGCACGCGTCGCTGCTCGGACGGATACATCACGCGCGCGTCGTGTTCTTCAGCTGGCAGAACCTCGACCGGAACTACCCGCCCCCGTTCAGTCTCTTCGAGAAGATCAATTACCGGCTGGCGGCGGCCGCCGTTGCCGGCAATCACGAGGCGGCTGACGTATTGCGGCACAAGAAATATCGTGGGCCCCTGGAGGTCATTCCCCAGTTCGGCGTCGACCCGAGCTTCTATCGACCGCTCGCGGATCCGAAGGACGACGTGCCGGTGATCGGCTTCGTCGGGCGGCTGGTGCCGGAGAAAGGGGTCGCCGATCTGATCGCCGCGTTTTCACGCATGCAGACGCGGGCTCGCTTGCAAATCGTCGGGAACGGGAGCGAACGCACACGACTCGAAATGCAGGCGGCGAACCTTGGGGTGCGCGATCGCGTTCTCTTTCGTGGTGCCATCGCGGCCGCATCGATGCCGAAGACGTATAACGAGTTCGATCTGCTGGTCGTCCCGTCGAAGACACAGCCAAACTGGAAAGAGCAATTCGGGCGCGTGATTGTGGAAGCGATGGCTTGCGAGGTCCCGGTCGTTGGTTCTGACTCGGGCGAAATACCGAACGTGATCGACCACACCGGTGTCGTCTTCGCCGAGGGTGATATCGACGGCCTGGCCCACCAGCTCGACGAACTGTTGCGCGATGATGAGCGCCGTACGCTCATGGGCAAACGCGCGCGGGATCGCGTGTTGCGTGAGTTCACCCAGGCGCGTATTGCCCAGCGCTTCTACGACGTCTACTGTTCGACGGTGCCGGAATGCCGCGAAGCGCAGCGAGAGCGACCGGCCGACCAAGCTTGAGTGTTGGAGGGTGAATGGCGACGAAGCGAGTGCTTGATCCGCGCATGGCGGCCCGACTTCTGCAACCCGCTCCGCTGGCACTCATCACCTCGCTCTATCGCGGCCAGCCGGACGTGATGACGCTTGCCTGGGACATGCCGCTCGGCACGAATCCGATGCTCATCGGCGTCGCCATCCATCCAGCGCGGCTGACGCACGAGTTCGTGAGTCGTGGCGAACATTTCGCGCTCAACT
>JAICWZ010000156.1 GCA_025966355.1 Thermomicrobiaceae bacterium | reverse complement strand
TGTCGGTTTCGTGATGGGTAACATAGCGCCCGCCCGGATGCAGATCAATCTCCGGCCGGGTGCCCATCCACGTCTCAATCTCAGCCGGATCGGTGATCGCCTGCCAGACGCGCTCGATCGGGTGGGGAAGCTCGCGTTCGTAGCGAAAGATATAGTTGCCGTCCTGCGCCTCGATGGTGCCGTCCATCATTCATTCTCCGTCCATGCCTTGCGAACCAACGGTTCATGACACAAAACAATGAAAAGCCGCCCCACGAACGCGGGGCGGCTCATCAATCAGTGGAGATGGGGGGAATCGAACCCCCGTCCAGAATGTTCAGCGGAAGATATGCTACAAGCTTAGCCGGCACTTTTTTACCGCGTCAGACCCCTGCCGGCTGGGTTCCGAGTTGGTTTACCGGATTCCCTTTGACCCGCATATCCGGTGCTCAGCAGGCCGCACTCCGACTTTGTGTCGCCTGGTCCGAACCCGTCAGAGTGAGGTCCGGGCAGACGTCGCTACTCTAGATTAGGCAGCGAGTGCAAGTTGTGGTTTGCCAGTTATTGGCGTGCCCCTTTTTACGAGTCCCGGGGCGACCTCGGCTTGCAATCTTCGCACCTACCACCCTGTCGAAACCAGGCATCCCCAGTTCGGTGTGGCGCGACCATAAGAATACCAGATTTACATAGATTTTGCAATCCGGTTAGTCGCGTTCGCGCAACTCGCGCTCGATGTTGCGCTTGGCATCACGCTCTGCCAGCGCCGCGCGTTTGTCGTACAGCTTCTTGCCTTTAGCCAGCGCGATATCGACTTTTGCTCGGCCCTTGCGTAGCACCATTCGCACCGGGACGAGTGTATAGCCACTCGCCTCGACCTTACTCCGCAGATAGTCGAGTTCGCGATGGTGGATGAGCAGTTTGCGCGGGCGATCCGGCTCGTGGTTGAAATAGACGCCAGAATGCTCGTAGGGCGAGATGTGGGCGCCGACGAGCCAGAGTTCGCCATTTTCGATGCGCGCGTAGGCATCGCGCAAGGTCACACGCCCCTGGCGAATCGACTTGATCTCGGAGCCGTGAAGGACCACGCCTGCTTCGAGCTCTTCTTCAACGAAATAATCATGATATGCCTTGCGATTGGTGGTGACGACCTTCTCGCCACCCGTTTTCGCCGGCATCCGCGTCTTAGTCATAACTGCCAAGTCTACCGGTGTTTGCCGCACTGCGACAAGGATCAAAGGCTAGCGGCTTAACCGAAACTCGCCCTATAATGCCGCCATGAGTCAAAGCTTCTACGACGCGATGGCCCCCTGGTATGATCTCGAATTCGACGAATTTGACGCCGATGTCGATCTCTATCGCGGATATGCCGCGATCGTCGGATCACCGATCCTCGAACTTGGCTGCGGCACCGGCCGATTGCTCGTTCCGCTGGCCGAAGCCGGCTACCAGGTCACCGGCATCGACAACGCTCCCGAGATGCTGGAACACGCCCGGCGGCGGCTCCAACGGGCCGGTCTTGATAATGTCGACCTGCGCCAGCTCGATATGCGCGCGCTCGCCAGTTTTCCGTCCGAGCATTTCCAAATGGTCTTCTGCGCCGTCAACTCATTTCTGCACCTCGAGACGCCCGATGACCAACTGCTCGCGCTGCGCGGCGTGCGGAGTCTGCTCAAACCGAGCGGCATCTTTGTCGTCGATCTCTTCCACCCGACGCCTTCCACGCTGCTCGGCATGGACGACCGGATGCAACACGACGGCGGCTGGACGCTGCCGGATGGCGCGCGGATCGATCGCTTTTCGCAGCGGCATCTCTCACCATCACGCCAGATGATCGAGACGACCTTGTTCATCGACCGCACGTCACCGGATGGTGACGTGCGCCGATCTGTCAGCAGCTATCGCACGCGCTACATCCATCAATTCGAAATGCTCGCCTTGCTCGATGCGGCCGGGCTCGAACTCGAAGGGATCTACGGTTCGTATGAACTCGAACCGCTCGAAGACCAATCAGCGAACATGATTTTCGTAGCCCACGCGCGGTAACGCGGCGAGCCTTTGCTATACTCGCCTCGATTCGGGTTGACTTCGAACGATGGAAGGGAACGCTTTGCGGTGATCCATGGAGTTGAAATCAAACGCCTGACGACACACGCCGACGAACGGGGTGCGCTCACCGAACTCATCCGCAACGACGATCCGTTCTTCGAAGGCTTCGGTCAGTGCTACGTTTCGGTCAGCTACCCCGGCATCATTCGCGGCTGGCATCACCACAAAAAGCAGACCGACTACTTCACCTGTGTCCGCGGCATGATCAAGGTGCCGCTCTACGACATTCGTGAAGATTCACCGACGAAAGGCGAACTAAACGTCTTCTTCATCGGTGATGACAACCGCATCGTCGTCAAGATCCCGATCGGCGTGCTCCACGGCTTCAAGAACATCGGCGTCGAACCGTGCTATCTCATCAATTTCCCAACGAAGCCATACGACCCGGCCGATCCCGACGAGTACCGCATCCCCTATGATTCGCCTGACATCCCTTACAACTGGGACCTCGAGTTCCATTGATGCCGGTCGACGCGCGATGACCGCCACAGATCGCGACTACCCGGATCAGATCACGATCGAACCGGTTACGACTCCGGTTAATGCCGACGTGCTGCTGCCCGGTTCAAAGAGCTACACCAACCGCGCGCTCATCCTCGCGGCGCTGGCAAACGGCCGCTCGTCAATCAACGCGGCGCTGTTCAGCGACGATACGCACTACATGGCAGATTCCCTTCGGCGCCTCGGTATTGCGGTGGACGAGAATCCGGACGCTAAGCGCTTTGTCGTCGATGGCGCGGAGGGCAAGATCCCGGTGACGTCCGCGGAACTCTTCGTCGGCAATTCGGGCACGACCGCGCGTTTCATCACGGCGCTGTTGGCGCTCGGGCGTGGCGAATATCTGGTTGACGGTGTCGAACGGATGCGCCAGCGGCCGATCGCGCCGCTGCTCGACGCGCTGCAGCAATTGCACGTCAATGCAGTCGCGTTGAATCACGACGGCTGCCCACCGCTCCGCGTGAAGACGTCCGGCCTCGAAGGCGGTTCGGCAAAACTCGCCGGTGACACCAGCAGTCAGTATTTCAGCGCCCTGCTGATGGTCGGCGGAGCAACGAAAGACGGTCTCCAGATCGACGTCGAAGGCGATCTCGTCTCGAAGCCGTACATCGACATGACAGCCGCCACGATGCGCGCCTTCGGCGTCGAGATGCTCAACGATAATTACCGGCGCTTCACCGCGCCGGGCGGGCAAACATACCGCGCCATCGACTACGAGGTCGAGCCGGATGCCTCGGCTGCTTCGTATTTCTTCGCGCTGGCGGCCGCGACCGGAGGTCGGGTGCGGGTGCTGAATCTCGGCAGCAAATCCGGCCAGGGCGACGCACACTTCGTCGACGTCCTCGAACAGATGGGTTGCACCATCATTCGCGAGGATAACGCGCTCGAAGTTCGCGGCCCACAACGGTTGCGCGGTGTCGACGTCGATATGAACGCGATCTCCGACACGGTGCAAACGCTCGCGGCGATCGCACCGCTGGCGGACGGCCCGGTCACGATCCGCAACGTCGCCCACATCCGGCACAAGGAGACCGATCGCATCAGCGCCGTCGTCACCGAGTTACGCCGCCTCGGCGTCGAGGTGAGCGAACGCGACGACGGACTGACGATCCAACCCGGACCGGTCAACCCAGCCACCATCGAGACCTACGACGATCACCGCATGGCAATGAGTTTCGCCATCCTCGGCTGCGCCATCCCAGATATCACCATCCGTGACCCAGGCTGCGTCGCCAAAACCTTCCCCGAATTCTTCGACGTCCTGGCTAGAACTGTGCGGCCCTAATTCGTAAGGGAGTGCGCTCCCCTACGGATTAGAGATGAAACGGTGGGCCGCTCAGATCTGAGCGGCCCGATTCAGCAAGTAGAGATCGGCCAGTACGAGCGCCATCATCGCCTCGGCAACCGGGACCGCACGCGGACAGATCGACGGATCGTGCCGTCCTTCGACGAGGATGGTGCGATCGTTCCCCTCGAGGTCGACGGTCTGCTGCTCTTGCGACACGGACGAGGTCGGCTTTACTACGATGCGCGCGACGATCTGCTCGCCGCTCGAAATGCCGCCCAGCATCCCACCGGCGTTATTCGAAATGGTGCGCACGCGCCCATTGTCCATGTAAAAACCGTCGTTGTGATCCTTGCCGTGCATCGTCGCCGCTTCGAAGCCCATGCCGATCTCGACGCCTTTGACCGCCGGGATGCTCAACATGGCATGCCCGATCAACGCGTCGAGCTTGTCCATCGTCGGTTCACCCCAGCCGGGCGGTACGTTATCGGCACGGATTTCAATGATGCCGCCAATGCTGTCGTTGTCCTCTTTCGCCGCCATGACCGCTTCGACCATCGCCTGTGCCGCGACCGGATCGGGACAGCGCACGAGGTTTCGATCGATCTCCGCGCGATCGAACGTCTCCATCTTGATCGAATTCAGCTGGCGTACGAAGGCATAGACATCGACATCGACCGTCGCCAGCAGCGCCCGCGCGATCGCGCCGGACGCAACCCGACCCCAGGTCTCGCGCGCGCTCGAGCGACCGCCGCCGCGATGATCGCGCCGGCCGTACTTAACGTGGTACGTGTAATCGGCATGCCCGGGACGGAAACGATCGCGAATAATGTCGTACTTACTCGAATCGGCGTCGGCGTTGTAGGTGATTAGTGAAATTGGCGCGCCCGTCGTAAATCCCTCGAAAACGCCGGAGAGGATCGTGACACGATCTCGCTCCTGGCGCGGCGATGTCACCTTGCTCTGGCCGACGCGTCGTCGATCGAGGTCGTGCTGGATGATCTCTTCCGACATCGGGAGACCCGCCGGACAGCCGTCGATCACGACACCGAGCGCGGGGCCGTGCGATTCGCCCCAGGTATTGATCCGAAAGATATTGCCGAAACTACTTCCCATTCATTCCCCCACGTGCGGCCAGCGCGATCATGACATCGGCTCCATCGGTCCGAGCCACTGGCCAAAGAGTGCATAGTCCTGCGCCGGAACGCGCTGGAATCCGTAGCGTTCATACAGCTTCCGGCTGCGGAGGTTGCGCGCCTGCGTACTGAGGCCGATGCGTCGCGCGCCGGAACGCGTGAGCGACTGCACTGCCCAATCGAGCGATTCTAACCCGTACCCCTGACCCTGGCGCGTCGGATCGACCGCGATCCGATCGAGATGGCCCCAATTGCGAAAGCGTGTCACGCCGATGTAGCTCACCGGTCGCCGCTCACGATCGCGGCCCAGGTAAATGTTAACGCCGAAACTCTCGGCATAATTC
>JAICWZ010000331.1 GCA_025966355.1 Thermomicrobiaceae bacterium | reverse complement strand
GCTTGAGAGCCAGCCTTGAATGCGCGCCCGTTCCTTGACGGTATAGAGATCACCGGCGACCGTCGTCACGACCGGCTGAATGGCACCGGCGCCGATCCCTTGCAAACCGCGGAAGGCGATCAGTGCAAACATGTTCCAGGCGAGGCCGGAAAAGATCGAACCGACGATGAAGATGCCGATGCCGAGAATCAAGATTGGCTTCCGACCATAGAGATCGGCCAGCTTGCCGTAGATCGGGATCGTCACCGCCTGAGCCAGGACGTAGATCGAGAAGACCCAGGTGAATTGGGAGAAGCCGCCCAAATCCTGCACGATCGAGGGGATCGCGGTCGCCACCACCGTCGTGTCCATGGCGACGAGCGCCATGGTGAGCATCAGACCGATCAGCACGTTGCGGCGCGCGGTATCGGACAGGCGGGTATCGATTGTGTCGTCGGCCAACGGCGATCCGGCATTCATAACCGAGGAGTGTATCAGCCACCCGCTCGAACGGAAACAGCGCGCCGGAAACTCGATCTGCTGCTAGAATGCCCCAGAGCCACCGGAAGGAGAACGCGATGAGCGGAGTGACCGAACGATCCGAGCCGACGAACGACGCACTTATTGTGCGTGACGTATGGGTGCCGATGCGCGATGGTGTTCAGCTGGCGACCGACGTTTATCTGCCGGCAGAAGGTGCCGAGCCGCTGAGCGGCCCTTTCCCGACGCTGCTGATTCGAACGCCGTACAACAAGAGCAGCGAGGGGAATGTCGAGAATCAGGGGCTGTTCTATGCCCGGCGCGGCTATGCCGTCGTCATTCAGGACTGCCGCGGGCGGTACGCCTCGGGCGGAGAGTTTTATTTCCTGGCGCAGGAAGCTGAAGATGGCTACGACACGATCGTCTGGGTCGGCGAGCAGCCGTGGTGCAACGGCAAGGTCGGCACGCTCGGCACGTCATATCTCGCCTGGACCCAGAGCGCGCTGGCTGCCCTCAACCCGCCGTATCTCGCCGCGATGTATCCGAACGAAGGCGGTGCCAAGGCGCAGACCCGCGCGGTGCGGCAGAACGGCGCCATGGAACTCCGCTTCATGGCCTGGGGCTTCCGCGCGCTGGTGACCGGCACACCGCTCGCTGATCCGGCGACAATCGCCGCGCTTGCCAGGGTGCGCTTTCGCGACTGGCTGCAGCGCATGCCGCTCAAAGAGGGGAAGAATCCGCTGTCGCTGGTCCCGATGCACGAACGTTGGGTCTTCGACATCTGGACGCATGGCGACTACGACGAATACTGGCAGCAGCCGGGCTTCGATTTCGAGAAGTATGCCGGGCAACACGCCGACGTGCCGATCCTCTTTTCCGGCGCCTGGTACGATTCCTACACCCGCTCGACGCTCGAAAACTTCATGCGCTATTCAACGCTCAAGCGCGGGCCGATCCGGCTGATGATGGGGCCGTGGACGCATGGCGGCGAGAAGGTCGATCTCACCTGGTCGGGCGATGTCGAGTTTGGGCCGGAGGCGTCGATCGCCGGCAATCTCGCCTTCAACGTCCGTGACCATCACCTGCGCTATTTTGATCACTGGCTGCGCGGGATCGACAACGGCATCGAGCATGAGCCGCCGGTGCGTATCTTCGTCATGGGCGGTGGCGATGGTCATCGTACGCCGGAGGGCCGGCTCTTCCACGGCGGTTACTGGCGCGAAGAGCAGGAGTGGCCGCTGGCACGGACCGAGTTCACCAACTTCTATCTCGGTGAACGCGGGGAATTGACAACCGCGACGCCTGAGATCGCGACGCGCTCGACCTCGTTCCGCTTCGATCCGAACGATCCGGTACCGACGATCGGTGGCAACATCTCATCGCTGACCGACGTGCTGGAGGTCGAACCCGCGCTTGCCGACAAGGTGGCGATGGAGGACCGGATCGGTAATATCACCAGCGTCGGTCCGCAGAATCAGGTTCCGAACGCGTCGACGTTCGGCGCCAAGCCGCCCTATCTGCCGCTTGCCAGCCGCCAGGATGTCCTCGTCTTCGAGAGTGAGCCGCTGACCGCACCGCTCGAAGTAACAGGACCGCTCACCGCCAGGCTCTGGGTCTCGTCCTCGGCGCCGGATACCGACATCACGGTCAAACTGATCGATGTTTATCCGCCGAATGCGGACTACCCCGATGGCTATGCGATGAACGTCTCCGACTCGATCCAGCGCCTGCGCTATCGGAATAGCCGCGAGCATGCCGAGTTCATGGAGCCGGGCGAAATCTATCCGGTCTCGATCGAAATGTACGGCACGAGCAACGTCTTCAACCGGGGCCACCGCATTCGACTCGACATTTCGAGCAGCAACTTTCCGCGCTTCGATGTCAACCCGAACACCGGTGAGCCGCTCGGCCGGAATATGCATGCGCAGGTCGCGCTCAATACGATTCATCATGATGCCGAGCATCCGTCGCATATTGTCTTGCCGTTGATTCCGAGTGAGAGCGCTTGAAAGGGTTGGGATGAGTCAGGGAGAACAAGAACAGCGCGCGCAGCCGCTGGCCGGAGTGCGCGTGCTCGAGTTTGGTCAGGCGGTTTCCAGCCCGATGTGCACCATGCTGCTGGGCGATCTGGGTGCCGACGTCATCAAGATCGAACCGCCGCATGGCGACGCGGCCCGCGGCTACGGTCCGCCATTTGTCGCGGGTGAAAGCCCGTACTTCCTCTCGGTCAATCGCAATAAGCGGAGTGCCGTCATCAACCTCAAGCATCCCGAGGGCGCGGCCATCGTGCGCCGGTTGGCCGAGGAAGCCGATATCATCGTGACCAACTTCCGGCCGGGTGTGATGGATCGGCTCGGGCTGGGCGAGGAATCGCTGCGTGAGGTGAACTCTGGTCTGGTTTTCTGCCAGGTCTCCGGCTATGGCCCGCGTGGCAAATACGCCACCCAGGCATCGTACGATCAGGTGGCGCAGGGGATGAGTGGACTGATGAGTGTCACCGGTACGGCGGAGAGCGGCCCGATGCGTGTCGGCGTTGCCATCGGCGATGTACTCGCCTCGATGTTCGCGGCCTATGGCGTGCTCGGCGCCTACGTCGGGCGGCTCAAGAGCGGGCGCGGCCAGCGTGTCGATACCTCCCTGCTCGGCGCGATCATCGGTATTCTGACGTATCAGACCGGTAGTTTTCTGGCCGATGGCATAAGCCCTGGCCTGGCCGGCAACGATCATCCCGTCGCCTCGCCCTACGGCGCCTTCAAGACGGCCGACGGCATGATCAACATCGCCGTTGCCAGTGAGCCGGTCTGGCAGCGACTGGCCCAGACTTTGGGGCACCCTGAGTGGGTCGAGGACGAGCGCTTC
>JAICWZ010000425.1 GCA_025966355.1 Thermomicrobiaceae bacterium | reverse complement strand
CGACCTCAAAGGCCGCACGATGGCACCCGGTTTCTATGATGCGCATTGCCATCCCATGGGTGTCGGCTTCGCGTTGCAAGAAGTGAACGCCGCCACGCCGCCGAATCGCACGGTCTCGGACATCGTCAACCGCATCTCCGAGCGCGTGCGCACGACCGCGCCGGGGGAATGGATTATCGCCAGCGGCTACGACGACGCACGACTCGCCGAGAATCGTCATCCGACACGGCACGACCTCGATCCGATCTCGCCCGACAACCCAGTCGTCGTGATGCGCGCCTGTCATCACATTGCCGCCGTGAATAGCAAGGCGCTGGCGCTGGCCGGCATCACGCGCAATACACCTGATCCAGAGGGCGGCACGATCGATCGCGATGAACACGGCGAACCGACCGGTGTCATTCGCGAAGCGGCATTGGGCATGGGGCGCGCCGCGATCGCCGAACCGACGACCGAGATGATCCAGGACGCGTTGCGACTGGCTGGACAGCAGTATCTCTCGATGGGCGTCACCAGCGTCGCCGAGGCGGGCATCCGGCGTGCCGAGGAGTTCCATGCCTATCAGGGATTGTCTGAACGAGGCGAGCTGCCGGTCCGCACCTACCTCATGATGATGATTGATGAGACGCTGGAGCCGCTGGCGCAGCTCGGTATCCGCACCGGTTTCGGGGATGCGCGGCTCCGCATCGGTCCGGCCAAGATCTTCCTCGATGGCAGCATCGGCGGCCGTACAGCGCGCATGTCGCAACCATACGAGGATCAGGACGACAACCTCGGCCTCTGGATGCAAGACCCGCAATTGATGAAGAACAAGCTGAAGGCTGCGCACAAAGCCGGCTTTCAGTGCTGCGCACATGCCATCGGCGACGCTGCTATCGAACTGTTGATCGAATCCTTCGAGGAAGCGTTGCGCGAAGACCCGCGACCGAACTCGCGGCACCGCATCGAACACAGCAGCATCCTGCGGCCCGATTTGATCGATCGTATCCAGAAGATCGGCGCCATCCCGGTGCCGGGCACGAGCTTCCTCTACGCCTTCAAGAACGCCTATATCCAGAATCTCGGGATGGATCGCATCCGCTACGCCTACGCCATGCACACCTTCTTCGAGCGCGGCATCGTCGCGCCTGCCAGCACCGACGCGCCGGTCGTCTCGACCAGCGCCATGATCGGCATTCAGACGATGGTCACTCGCCGGAGTGAAGAGGGCGACGTGATCTGGCCGGAGGAACGCATCTCGCTGGAACAGGCGGTGCGGGCGTACACCTGGAACGGGGCTTACGCTTCGTTCGAGGAAGGCATCAAGGGCACGATCGAGCCAGGCAAGTTGGCCGATCTGGTTGTGCTCGAGACCGATCTGAGCGATGTCAAGCCGGAAGAACTCGGCACGGTGCAGGTCGATATGACGATCCGTGAGGGCGAGATCGTCTATCAGCGATAAGGTCGCGACGGAACGCGGCACAGAGGGAGACAGCGCATGCTTACCATTCGGTATCTCGGCCATTCGGCGTTCGCCCTGAATGACGGTTCGCGCGAAGTGCTGGTTGATCCGTTTCTCACCGGCAACCCGCTGGCGGCGGCCAAGCAGGAAGAGTTCAATCCGGTCGCGATCCTGTTGACGCATGCGCATAACGACCACGTCGGCGACACGGTCGAAATCGCCAAACGGAGCGGCGCCACGACAATCAGCACCTTCGAGCTGGGCGGCTACCTGGAGTCCCAGGGCGTAAACGCAATCGCCGGTAATCACGGCGGTACGCTCAAGTTCGACGGTGGCACGGCCAAGATTGTACCGGCCTGGCACACCTCGTCCTATTCAACCCCCGACGGTGTGGTCGCCCCGGGCGTTCCGGCGGGCCTTGTGGTTCGATTCGGTGGCAAAACGATCTATTTCGCCGGAGATACCTGTCTCTTCGGCGACATGGCGCTCATCGGCGAAGAGGGCCTCGACATCGCCGTGATTCCGATCGGTGATCACTTCACGATGGGGCCGGCCGACGCTGTGCGTGCGCTCAAACTGCTCAAACCGGCCGTCGCCATCCCCTGCCACTACAATACCTTCCCACCGATCGAGCAGGACGCGCAGGCATTCGCGCGCGAGGCGCAGGAAAAGGCCGGCGTCAAGGTTGAGGCGCTCAAACCGGGCGAGTCATATTCGGTCTGATGAACCCTCAGTCGCGGAGTTGAAAGACCACTATGAACAGTAGCGAAACAGAGCCGAGTCCCGCCGAGCTGCGTGCGGCGATCACCGCCGAGATGACGCGAACCGCCTTCCAGAAGAAGGCGGTGTCGCGCGCGCCGATCAACGAGACGCTCGACGATGCCATCGCGTTCTTTACCGAACATGGTTATCGCAGCGGGAAAACCGGCCGCCCGAACCAGATCTACGTCATGGGCGGACGCGAGGGGATTTTGCCGCGTGTCAATGCCGAAATCCTGGCACAGGGCAACGTTGGCAAGGCAAAAGTCACGATGCTGACGATCAGCGGCTTCGGCCCGCAACTCGCCGAAGTCCTCCGCGCCTATACTGTCCATCTTCGAGAACGGCGGAAACCCGGCGCATCATAGGCGATGTACATTAGTCGTCCGGCGATTCCAGCGCCGCGTCGCCGGTGACGATGCCGTACTTTTCGTTCTGCTCGTCGATGTCATCAACAAGGCCGGCCGATTCGCGCAT
>JAICWZ010000319.1 GCA_025966355.1 Thermomicrobiaceae bacterium | reverse complement strand
TCGTCAGTCTGGTTGAGCCTGCTCGCTGCTGGTCGGCACGGCGCACGTTTCGCGATAGGGCGCGACGAGATGGATATCGACGCCGTCGAGTCGATCAACTAATTGATCGGGAAGGGTTCGACCGAACCAGCGTCGCCCACGTTCGGGCCGGCTGAGAACGATATCGGTGATATTGTGCTGCTCGATCAGCCGCACCAGCCCGCGAATCATGTTGGCGTCGACAACCGTCACCACGGTGGCGCCGAGATCTTCGGCGAGGCGGATGTTGCGGAGCAATCGGTCGCGCTGCGTATCCGGTAGTTGATCGAGCGGCTGCTTGATGACGCAGGCTGCCAGAAGATCGGCCCGTTGCCCGCGCGCCAGACGCCAGGCCCGACGCATAACCGTCTCGGCGTCAATCTGCGTGTCGAGGCACGCCAGCACTCGCTCGATCGTCGGCCACGGTCCGGGCACCTGCTCGTCGCGCATGTAGCTTTCGAGGTCGGCTTCCACCCCTTCGGCGGTCCGTTGCAGCGCCAGTTCGCGAAGCGCGGTCAGGTTCGATTCGCGGAAGAAGTTCTCCAGTGCGTGCATCGCCTGCGACTCCGGATAGATCTTGCCGGCGGCAAGTCGCTCGCGCAGCAGCGACGGCGAGAGATCGATCAGTTCAACCTCGGCATCGTCGAGCACTCGATCAGGCACCGTCTCCCGCACCTTGATACCGGCCACCCCTTCGATCAGATCGTTGAGTCCTTCAAGATGCTGGATATTCATGGTGCTGAGCACGGTGATTCCGGCAGCGAGCACGATCTCGACATCCTGATAACGCTTCTCGCGAAGTGAACCGGGCGCGTTGGTATGCGCCAGTTCGTCGATCAACACGATTTCGGGGCGGCGATTGAGAACGCTGTCCGTATCGAGCTCTTCAAGCGGGACGCCGCGATAGACGACCGTTCGGCGCGGCAGGACTTCGAGATTGCCGATCTGCGCCTCAGTTTCACCCCGCCGGTAGGTTTCCACGAAACCGATCACGACATCGTGACCCTCATCGCGGAGCCGGTGGCCTTCTTCGAGCATCGCGTACGTCTTGCCGACACCGGGCGCGGCGCCGAGGAAGACGCGGAAGCCACCACGTCGTCGTAGTTCTTCTCGGCGAACGCGAGCCAGCATCTGGTCGGGGGTTGGCCGGTGGTTGTCGATCCGTTCACGTTCGTCCATGGCTCAATCTCCCGCTACGACCCGGTCAGCGCATCGAGCGCTCGGTTCAGCTGTAAGACATTGACGCGTGGCTCGCCGAGGATGCCGAGCGTGCGCCCGCTGGTCTGCTGCTTGATGAGCGAATACAGCGTCGTCTCGGGCAGGTCGCGCGCTTTTGCGATACGCGGCACCTGAAAATTCGCCGCCGCCGGGCTGATGTCCGGGTCAAGCCCGCTGGCGCTGGCCGTTACCAGTTCGGCCGGTACGACGGCATCCGCCGGCAGACCGCTCGCCTGGCGCAACGCTGCGGCTCGCGCTGCCACCTCGTCATGCAGCTTCTTGCTCGTCGGCCCGAGGCTCGAACCGCCGGAGGCCATGGCGTCGTAATTGTTGACCGACGGACGGCCCCAGAAATAGTCGGTATTGGAAAAGTCCTGGCCGATCAACGCCGAGCCGATCGTCTGCCCCTGCCCATTCTCGATCAGACTCCCATTCGCCTGATGGGGAAACAACAGCTGCGCCACGCCGGTAATCGCCAGCGGATAGGCGAGCCCGGTAATAACCATGAGAATCAGGGTCAGCAGCAGCGCCGGACGCAAGGTGGTCAGAACGGATCGCGCCATCATCAGTCTCCTACACCACACCAAGCGCGGTCAGCAGCAGATCGAGCAGTTTGATCCCGACGAAGGGGACGATCACGCCACCGACGCCGTAGATCAGGACGTTGCGCCGGAGCAGGTCGGCCGCCGAGAGCGCTCGGTAGGCGACGCCGCGCATCGCCAGCGGGATCAAGGCGATGATCACCAGGGCGTTGAAGGCGACCGCGCTCAGGATCGCGCTCTCCGGCGAGTGGAGCCGCATGATGTTCAGCGCGTTGAGCTGCGGATAGGTGGCGACGAAGGCCGCCGGAATGATCGCGAAATACTTAGCCACGTCGTTCGCCACCGAGAACGTGGTAATCGCCCCACGGGTGATCAGCAGCTGCTTGCCGATCCGCACAACCTCAATCAGCTTGGTCGGGTCCGAATCGAGGTCGACCATGTTGGCGGCATCCTTGGCGGCCGCCGTGCCCGAGTTCATTGCCAGACCAACGTCCGCCTGGGCGAGCGCGGGCGCGTCGTTGGTGCCGTCGCCGCTCATGGCGACCAGATGCCCGTCATCCTGCTCCTGCCGGATGCGCGCGATCTTGTCTTCCGGTTTAGCCTCGGCGATGAAATCATCGACCCCGGCGTCGTGGGCGATCGTCGCGGCGGTCAGCGGATTGTCGCCGGTCACCATCACCGTGCGAATGCCCATGCGCCGCAGTTCGCCGAAGCGCTCGCTCATCCCCGGCTTGATCGTATCTTTGAGATAGATGAGGCCGACCGGGCGTGAATCGACGGCGACGACCAACGGCGTGCCACCGGCACGGGCGATCCGATCGACCTCCGCCTGCACCGCCTCGGATGGCGTGCACTGGAGCGACGCGTAGACCGCGTCAACCGCGCCTTTATTCCAGCAGTTGCCGTTCAGCTTCAGCCCGCTCATCCGTGTTTCGGCGCGAAATGGGATCACGTCGGCCCCGGGGGGAACGGTCGGGCCAGCGGCATTCCAATCGCCGGGGATCGTTTCACCCAGCTTGATGCTGAGATCGACGATGCTCTTCCCCTCGGGTGTCTCGTCGCCGAGCGAAGCCCAGAGCGCCGCCCGCATCGACTCCTCGCGGCTGGCGCCCTCGATCGGGATGATCTCGGCGGCCAGGCGATTGCCGTAGGTGATCGTGCCGGTCTTGTCGAGCAGCAGCACATCGACGTCGCCGGCCGCTTCGACTGCCCGCCCCGACATCGCCAGCACGTTGAAGCGCGTCACGCGGTCCATCCCGGCGATGCCGATCGAGGCGAGCAGCGCCCCGATCGTCGTCGGCAGCAGGCAGACGAGCAGCGCGATGAGAATCGTGGTCGAGAGCGGCCCACCGGCATAGATCGCGAACGGTTCGAGCGTCACCACGACGAGCACGAAGATGATGCTCAGCCCCGCCAGCACGATACTCAGGGCGATCTCGTTCGGCGTCTTCTGCCGCGAAGCGCCCTCCACCAGGGCAATCATCCGATCGAGGAATGTCTGGCCCGGATCGGCGGTGATGCGTATCTTCAGCCAGTCGGATGTGATCTGGGTGCCGCCGGTCACCGTGCTGCGAATATCGGTGCCCGGCTCCTTGAGCACCGGGGCCGATTCGCCGGT
>JAICWZ010000132.1 GCA_025966355.1 Thermomicrobiaceae bacterium | reverse complement strand
TTCATGCGCTACTCGGTGAGTGACACGGCCGAATACGGCGATTACGTCAGCGGTCCGCGCCTGATCGACGATCGCGTGCGCGAGTCGATGCATGGCGTGCTGCAGGACATCCAGAGCGGCAAGTTCGCCGATCAGTGGATGACCGAGAACGACGAGGGACGCCCCAATTTCCCGAAGATGCGCGAAGCGGCCAATCAACATCAGATTGAGATTGTCGGCGAGCAGCTGCGCGGCATGATGCCCTGGCTCAATGCCCGCACCGTGCCGGAACGCAACTCGTAGATCACCAGGTTCAACGCGATTCCTTCTCAGGACGCTCGCACAGGCGAGCGTCCTGTCTTATGTGTCCCTCTTTTCCCACTGGGGCGGTCTGCGTGACTGCTGGTCTCATCGATCGAGACGCGCAAGTTGGCGAGCAGGTATCGCGATATTCATATGATATACTGGTACGGTGTCAATTGGAGGGTTTGGACAGAGCCTGAGAGGGAGGCGCCGCACGTATGGCGTTGTACAAGGCGCAGAAGGAAGAGATCATTTCGAGTTTTCAGGTGCACGACGCGGATACCGGTTCGCCGGAAGTCCAGATCGCGCTTCTGACTGAGCGGATCAACGGGTTAGTGGAGCACTTGCGCGAGCATTCTCACGACAACCATTCTCGCCGTGGCCTGCTGAAACTGGTTGGGCGCAGGCGACGGTTGCTCGCTTACCTGAGCGAGAAGGACGTGGATCGCTATCGCGCAACGATTGAGCGGCTTGGTCTTCGTCGCTGATCGCTTTCTACCACAGATCCCTCGCGTTCGAGGTTTCCTCTCCGGATGTGCCACGTCCGAAGTCCAAACGCGACCCATTTGCCGGCCCAGGGGGTTCCCTGGGCCTGTCGTTTAACCGGATTCGGCTGGGTTTTTGACCCATCCGGTCCATGTTCGTTTTTGTTGTGTGCGTGATCGCGCGATAGGAGTTCGGAATTGGGGCCCGGCGAAGGTTCAGCGAACCGTCGCCGAACGCCAGTCCCGAACACCTGCGGCATCACCACACGTCGCGAGTCAGCATCGTGGGCACGGGCTGATTCGAGATGTTGGAGTACCGTATGCCCCCCACTATTCATGAGCGCTCGATCGAGATCGGCGGGCGCGTCCTTACGTTCGAGACCGGCCGCGTCGCGCAACTCGCCGGCGGCGCCGTCACGGTCCGTTTCGGCGATACGATGGTTCTGTCGACGGCTACCGGCGAAAAATCCGCCCGCGAAGGCCTCGATTTCTTCCCGCTGACCGTCGAATTCGAAGAGAAGATGTACGCCGCCGGGAAGATCCCGGGAGGCTTCATCAAGCGAGAAGGTCGCCCGACCGAGACGGCGATCCTCTCGGCACGTCTGACCGACCGGCCGGTTCGTCCGCTCTTCCCGAAGGGCTACAAGAACGAAGTCCAGCTGGTTAATACGGTCATCTCGGCCGACCAGGAGAATCTGCCGGACGTGCTCGGGATCAATGGCGCCTC
This sequence comes from Thermomicrobiaceae bacterium, assembly GCA_025966355.1. Taxonomy (GTDB): domain Bacteria; phylum Chloroflexota; class Chloroflexia; order Thermomicrobiales; family Thermomicrobiaceae; genus CALAGB01. The sequence goes on along the minus strand of JAICWZ010000132.1, from coordinate 4,383 downwards.
GGCCGCGCTGATGCTCTCGGATATCCCCTGGAACGGCCCGGTTGGCGCGGTTCGTATCGGCGATGTTAATGGCGAACTGGTCGTCAATCCGACGAGTCATCAACTTCTCGAAAGCAAGCTCGACATGGTCGTGGCCGGCACGGCTGACGCCGGGATGCTGGTCGAAGGCGAAGCGAGCGAAGTTTCCGAAGAGCGCATGCTCGCCGCGGTGCAGCTGGCACATGATGAGATTCGCCGCATCGTCCAGTTGCAGAATGAACTACGAGATCTGGCCGGCAAGCCGAAGCGCGAGTTCATCGCTCCGGCCGAAAACACCGACCTCAAAACGCAGATCAACGAGTTTGTCGGCGACCGGCTCCAGGGCGCCGTCTTCCATGCCGACAAAGAACAGCGACTCAGCGAGACGGCAGCGTTGAAAGCCGAAGTGGTCAAACACTTCACCGAGGCGACCGTCAGCCAGGCGACCGAGGGTGTTGCCGAGGCGCCCAGCGCCAAAGAGATCTCCGGCGTCTTCGACAGCATGGTCAAATCGCTGGTCCGCAACAGCATTCTCGATCGAGGCGAGCGACCTGATGGCCGCAAGACGGATGAAATTCGCGAGATCTGGATGCAGGTCGGCTATCTGCCGCGTGCGCACGGCTCGGCTATCTTCACCCGTGGCCAGACACAGGTGCTGAGTGTGGCAACCATGGGCGCGACCTCCGAGGATCAGAAGCTCGATGGCCTTGGCATCGAGGAGTCGAAGCACTACATCCATCATTACAACTTCCCGCCGTACAGCGTCGGTGAGGTGCGCTTCATGCGCGGCCCGAGCCGCCGAGATATCGGTCACGGCGCTCTGGCAGAACGCGCGCTGAAAGCCGTGTTGCCGTCCCAGGATGAGTTCCCGTACACGATGCGTGTCGTCTCCGACGTCGTCAGCTCGAACGGATCGACCTCAATGGCCAGCGTCTGTGGCTCGACGTTGTCGTTGATGGACGCCGGTGTACCGATCAAGCGGCCGGTGGCCGGTATCGCCATGGGTCTGGTCACTGATCCGGAATCGAGCCGCTTCAGGGTGCTGACCGATATCCAGGGGATGGAAGACGCCCTTGGTGACATGGACTTCAAAGTTGCCGGAACACGTGACGGCGTCACCGCGATTCAGATGGACATCAAGGTTCAGGGTATCACGGCCGAGATCATGGCGCAGGCGCTGGAGCAGGCGCAAGCCGCCCGCTTCTTCATCCTCGACAAGATGAACGACTGCATCTCCAGCCCGCGTGGCGAGATGTCGGCCTACGCGCCGCGCATCTACCGGATTCAGATTCAGCCGAAGCAGATCGGCGAGGTTATCGGCCCGGGCGGCAAGACGATCCGCGGCATTCAGGACGCGACTGGCGCCAAGTTGGATATTGAGGACGACGGCTCGGTCTTCATCAGCGCCGTCAACGCGGAGAGCGCGAAGAAGGCGGTCGACATGGTCGAACGCATGACGCGGGTGCCCGAGGTTGGCGATATCTTCTTCGGTCGTGTCAAGACGATCATCCAGTCGGGATGTTTCGTCGAGATCTTGCCGGGTAAGGACGGCTTCGTTCACATCTCGGAGCTTGAGCCGCATCGGGTGAACTCGGTCGAAGATGTCGTTCAGGTCGGACAGGAACTGAATGTCGTGGTGACCGGTATCCGGCCCGACGGCAAGATCAACCTGTCGCGCAAGGCGTTACTCACCGGTGAGATGCCGGAACCGGGCAGCAACAGTGGCGGTGGCTCCGGCGGTGGACGCGGTCGAGACGACCGTCGCGGTGGTGGCGGTGGAGACCGGCACGATCGTGGACCACGCCCGCCGCGCGATCACGCGCCACGCGAGCGACACGATGAGCCACAGCCAGCCGCGGAACGTCCGGTCCGAGCCGAAGCGTCCAGCGAGCCGCAGCCGGCACGGCCATCAGACGAAGATCGCGACAACGACACGGGTGGTGGTTCATTGCTTCGCCGCCCGCGCGACAGCCGCAAGCTGCCGGGCAGCAACGGCGAGAGCGAATAAACAACCGCACGCGAGAACATCAAGCGGGGAGTGCAGAAATGCGCTCCCCGTTTTTCATATGCTATCGGGTTTTCCGTGCGCTTCGACCCGCTTCAGATACCACTCGCTGCTCGCCAGCGCGATCAGGCCGAGCGCGATGCCGAACCAGAAGGTCGCGAAGCGGATGAGCAACGTTGCCGTGGCCGCGGTTTCGTGGTCAATCTGAGTGCTTCCGACGAAGAGGACGAGCAGCCCCGTCGCGCTCAGTTCCGCCGCGCCAAGACCGCCCGGCAATAGCGAGAGCGCTCCGATCATGGTGGCGAGGGCGAGCGCCGACGCCGCGGCGAAGAGCAGGTGCCAGCCTGCCGGAAACCCAAGCCCGAGCATGACCAGGAAAAACGCCAGGCATTCACCCGCCCATGAAACGACGCTGATGAGCGTCGCGATCGCCAGTGGGCGCGGCCGGAACATACGCCAGGTGCTCTCATACAGCCGGTCGATCGCTTCCATGCGTCGACCGATCAGCGCGACGCCTTCGAAGCGGTGCAGCAGCGCTTCCACGAGTGAGCGACGCTGGACGAACGCCATGAATATGATGAAGCCAAGTAGCAGCGCCACCAGCAGCACCCAGCCAAATCGAATCTGGAGCAGTCCGACCGCGGCCAGAATCAGAATGGCAATGCCGTCGGTTATGCGTTCAGCGACGATGACCGGTGTGGTCGTGGTCAGCGGCGTCCCGTTGACGCGACGCACCAGATACGGCTTGAGCAGTTCACCGACTTTGCCCGGTGTGATCGCCATGGCGAGGCCGGCGAAGAAGATGACAAAGCTGGTGGTCTTGCTGATTGGCCCCGCACCGACCGAGCCAAGGTAGAAGTGCCATTTGACGAAGCGCAACAGGTAGTTGCAGAGCGACAGCGCGAGGATGAGCGGCACCAGCCGCCAGTCGAAGATGTGCAGCGAATTGAGCACCTTCGAGCCATCGTTGACCGCGATGAAGATCGCGGTGATGAGGACGCCGAAGGCGACGCCGAGCAGAAATCGTCGTCGGAGGAACCCCTCAATTCCTTGTCGTTCGTCGATCATTTTGTCACCGTTGGCGCCCAGCTCTGGCGTTGATCGGCTCATCGGCGCAGGCGCGGGTCAAGCGCGTCGCGCAACCCCTGCCCGAGCAGGTTGATCGCGAGCACCGTGACATAAATCGCCAGTCCGGGTATGAAGGCGAGCGTCCACGACTGCGCATAAAACTTCTGCGCGTCGTTGAGCATGTTGCCCCACGATGGCACCGGCACCTGAATGCCGAGACCAAGGAAACTCAAGGTCGCCTCCACGATAATGAACGACGGCAAGGTGAGCGTCGCCCAGACGATAATCAGTGGCGCCGTCTGTGGCAAGAGGTGACGACCGACGATGCGCCAGTCTGACGCCCCGGCAATGCGCGCCGCGTCGACCCATTCGCGTCCTCGCAAGCTCAGCACCTCGGCGCGCACCAGCCGCGCCAGGCTCATCCAGCTCACGCCGGCAATCACCAGCGCCAGCGAAAATGGTTCGAATGTGTGCAGCGATGCGATGAACAGCAGCAACACGAGAACCGGAATCGCGAGAAAGACGTCGGTGATACGCATGATGAGCGCATCAAACCAACCACCGAAATAACCGGCCAGCGCGCCAAGGCTGCCGCCGAGGGTCAGGGCGCTCAACGTGGCCAGAAGGGCGACCGATATCGAGATGCGCCCGCCATAGGCGAGCCGCGTAAGTTCGTCGCGACCTAGATTATCGGCCCCCAGAACGTACCCGTGCGTAAATGGTGGCGTGAAGCGATCGAGGAGCGCCTGGTCGGCGTAGCCTCGATGCGTGATGACGTGCGAAATAAGCGGCGCACCTAAGCTGAAGACAAGAATCAGTGCGGTCACCGCCAACGCGACAAGCGCGATGCGATCGCTCGCGAACCGCTTCCACGTTTGCACGAGCGGCGACGCGGTCGGAGCGTTCAACCGTTCGTCGCGACCACGCCGGCGCAACGATCGCGGTTCACGCATAGCCGCGTGCGTTTCATCCATGGCGCAGCCTCGGATCGGCGAGTTGATAGAGAATGTCGGCCAGCAGGTTCGCCAGCACGGTGATCGTCGCGATCACAAGAACCTCACCCATGACGACGGTGTAATCGCGCTGCATGGTCGCGTTGACGATCAGCCGCCCGATCCCATTCCAGGCGAAGATCGTCTCGATGACGACGGCACCGCCAAAGAGTGCCGGGATATCGAGCGCCAGCAACGTAATGAGCGGGAGCATGGCGTTACGCAGTGCGTGACGACCGATAATCGTCCAGTGCGGCAGACCCTTGGCGCTGGCGACGCGAATGTAGTCAGCCTGAAGCA